>CAXEUI010000025.1:0-9622 GCA_963999335.1 uncultured Candidatus Poseidoniales archaeon | reverse complement strand
CGGAGATCGTCGAGGTGGTGACAATCGTGGCGGAGATCGCAGAGGTGGTCAGCAACGCCGAGACAACCGTGGCGGAGACCGTCGTAGTGGAGGATTCCAACAACGTGACAACCGAGGCGGAGATCGCAGAGGTGGTGACAGTCGAGGAAGCGAGCAAGGCGGCAACGACGGTCGTCCACCCCGTCGAGAATATCGTGGGAGCAATGTTCGCAAATCCCCACGACGAGATTCCAGAAAACCTGGTGGATGGGGGCCCAAAAGCAAGGGCGGCCCCCGCAGGCGCTGAAATCTCGCTCGGAGCATTCATTTGACTCATCGGCCGAGGTTCGCCTATGAGCCCGCCCATCGAACTTGTCACCGGCTTCGTGGAGGAGGGGATTCCGGCTATGCTCGACGAACTTGAGGAATATCTCAAGGGGGGCAATCGTGCTGGGGCTTTACTGAAAGCAACTGAGATTGTAGAGAAAGAACCAGAATGTGTCGAAGCGCTTTGGGCGCTGCTCAATTGTGGATTGCCAGACCTCAGACGAGATGGCACGTACCGAGTCGACCCCACCTTGCCAGAAGCCGCGAAAGGATGGGGCTTGGCCAAGCGAATCGTCGCCATCGACCCCACACATCAGGGTGCTTGGATTCGAGGAGCGATTCTGGCCACACAGCATCTAGGATTGGCAGAGGATGTTCTACTGTGGTGGGAAGACTATCGCGAAGATCACCCGGCCCAGACAATACCCATCATCGAACAGGCTGCCTTGCTGATTCGAATGGGGCACTATGCCGAAGCGAGCAAGCGGATGGCAACACTGCTTGAACGCGGCATGAATGAGATGTCTAGAGATCAATTGTTCAGAGTCGAGAGAATGAATCAAACGATTCAGCGATATTATGAGATGGAGAAACTCGATATCTTTCACCCCCAGAATCCGAATCATTCCGCATGGAATGACATCGATGGAATGCGCAACCTGAAGCCTGCAAGCGAGAAATTCACCTTCTTCATGCTGGCGGGACCTCTGGTCCTCTGGGAGGCCATCGCTCTGCAGTGGTTCATGCCCAACGGCTGCTTCGGGATGGGGATTGCATTCATGCTGGTCTACGCATCCGTTCTATGGGTCAAGAAAATCTCAATCTCGATGACCGATAAGCGCAATCGTCCTGTGATGGATCTCTGGCGCGCCATCGAGGTTGAAGCAACCTCTGGAAAGGTCTGCATCCCCGAAAAGATTCGCGACGCCAAACTGTATCGAACGGTGATAACCAAGGATTACCCGGTCGCATTCCGACAGCGCATCGAGAAGATTGTCGAAAACGAGGAGAAACTCTCCGTCCGGTGGGAAATGACGATGCCAGACTGGGCAGAATTTGAATTTCCGGATTTCGACGAAGAGGAATGAGTTCAACTCATGTTCCTGCTGTGTAATCTGAATGATACGCAATCTGCTCGGGAGTCAGTGTGTCAATCTCAAAGCCGAGCGTCCCCAATTTGGTCATCGCAAGGTCTTGATCCTGCTCCATCGTGATATCGTGAACGATTGGAGCCATATCGCGCCCTTCTGCGGCCAGACGGCACAATGCGAGGTACTGATTGGCGAAACTCATGTCCATGACTTCAGATGGATGGCCTTCAGCCGCAGCTAGATTGACCAGACGACCTCGAGCAAGCAAGAAGATGTGACGGTCATCATTCATGGTGAATTCCTCGTTATTTGGTCGAATCGTACGTACGCTCTTGGATTGCGATTCAAGGTGTTCGATGTTGATCTCACAATCGTAATGCCCAGTATTGCAAATGATGGCACCCTCTTTCATCACTGAGAAATGACGATCTACGATGACATCCTTCATGCCCGTTGCGGTGCAGAAGATATCACCGATGGCCGCGGCTTCATCCATTCGCATCACCCGGAAGCCATCCATCACGCCCCGTAGAGCAGGGAGAGGATCGATTTCAGTGATGACGACGTTGGCACCCATTCCACGGGCTCGCATGGCCAATCCACGCCCACAATGCCCATACCCAGCGATGACGAAGGTCTTGCCAGCAATCAGAACAGAAGTCGCGCGGATGATGCCGTCCAACGTCGATTGCCCCGTACCGTATACATTGTCGAAATCCCACTTTGTAATCGCATCATTCACTGCGATGACAGGATAACGAAGTTCGCCCGCATCCCCCATGGCACGAAGACGGTGGACCCCGGTTGTCGTTTCCTCGGTCCCTCCAATCACGCCAGACGCGTATGCCGACATGGGGCCATGAACTCGAACGATGAGATCTGCACCATCGTCGAGAGTCAACGTCGGATTGGCTTCAATCGTTCGATCGATACACCAGTAGAAATCCTCCACACTTTGTCCATGCCATGCATAGATGGAGTACCCTTGACTGGCCAACCAAGCGGCGGCATCGTCTTGCGTCGACAAAGGATTGCAGCCAGACCAGGCAACTTTGGCACCCGCTGCTTCAAGTGTTTCAATGAGCACAGCGGTTTCTTTGGTCACGTGTAGACAACCGGCAACCGTCATGCCTGCCAGCGGTTTGGATTGACGGCCCTCTTCTTGGAGACGCGAAAGAACGGGCATTCGAGCCCGGGCCCAATCCACACGGCGAGCTCCCTCTTCGGCGAGGGTGATGTCTGCGACCTTCCAACCCTCTCCAGAGTCCATGATTCGTCGCGACGGTTGGAAGTTCATCAATCCAGCGCTAATCCACTCTGGAGGGTCGCCGGGGAGCTATGCCCCCCGACGTCTCCATTTCGTCAGTGTTCATGCGTCATTGCTGCTGTTGCTGTTGAGCGGCTTGAGCATAATACTGCTGAGCATAAGCACGGGCTGTGTCCTCAGGATAGCCCTGCGCGACCAGTTGCTGTACGTAGGCTTCGATGGGATCCATCTCTGCGACGTCAGCGCCGGTCCATCCTGCATCACCTTCAGTGCTACTACCGCCTCCACGACCGCGGACGAGCAATAGCGTCACGATGATGACAAGCAATAGGACGAAGGCTGCGATACCACCCAAGAGTAATGTACCCATTCCACCTGAAGAACTGTCGCCTGAAGAGGTAGGATCACAACCCTCAGCATCTGGGTTCGCTTCACAATCCGCCTCACCTGAATCCACTTCTCTCGGAACGAGGTTGACATCAATCGTCTTGTAGATGGTCCAGCGTGAGCCGTCACCTTCTGTGATTTTGATCCAGATGGTCTGGGTCGAGCCGTTCTCATTGTACAGGTCAGCAATATCCAGCGTGAGGCTGAATTCTGCGCCATCGGCGAGTTGGACCGTGCTGTCGTATTCACCAGCAGTCTTCAGTGGGAATTTCTGTGAAGGTAGCAAGTCAAGGGTTCCCTCAGCGAGTGCGACCTCAATCATCACGTCACTGTTCTCTGAACCAGAGGTGATGCTTCCATTGACATACAGTGTATCGTCGGTCTGCGAACTTCCGGGTGCTGGACTGGTGAAATCAACCACCGGTTCATCATCACCGTAGCCTTCACCGACAACGACGAAGTACATCTTGTACTTGTCACTCTGTAGGCTTGGTTTGTCCGCTTGATCAATCACAGTCAACTCAACTCGAATCAGTGAACCTTCAAATCCAGTGGTCGGATCCACCGTGATGTTCTGGAACCGATGGGTGAAGGAATGGCTGACCATGCTGGAGACCTCGGTGGTCTTACCACTCTGAGGGGCGGTACCAGGTTGATCGTACGGATTGTCTAGGAAGACCTTCCAGATGTAGGTCTTGATGCCGTTGGTACCATCGGTCGCATCACCATCAGACGAGTTGGATGCATCGAAGTGCACGGTCAAATCTCCGGTTGGGCCCAAGCGAATCAGGTTGATGTCCCAACTATTGCCACTTGAGTCATTCTTGGGTGAATCTTCGTGAACCTCAATCTGACCGCGATACTCGAGGCGATCGATGATTGAGAATGATGGCAGAGGACTGAATTCGTCCGCCAGCGCGTCGTTGGTCTCCAACATGATGTTGGCAATGCGGGTGTGTCCCTCTGCATCGTGCAGATACAGCGTAACCTGCCACTCTGCTTCCTGCTTGCATAGGGTCGAACTCTGCGCATCGAGTACACAGAACTCCGCGGTGTGAGTGTCATCTTCACGGTGATCACTCTCTCCATCTTGGAGTGGGTTTCCATCCCAATTGGTTGCTGTTGTTCCCGCAAGGGGGCGAAGTTCCCAGTCAGCGTCGAGATCTACCATGTCCGATGTGAATGCGAACTCAAGTTCGGCATCACTCTTCATGTAGAGTGTGTCGTATTTGCCCTGTAGGCTATTCCAAGCCATGACTTCGCCATTGATGACCAAGTCAAATCCATCACTTGCTGGGCCGAAGTCCAACGGGTAGGGCGTCACTTGGTGCGCCAACAGGTTGGAGAGCAGAGGCTTTCCAACTGTCCCGTGTTCATCAGATACACTGGGGTTCTCAACGTCCATCGTGGTGAGAATCATTCCACCCTGTCCAATCGAACAGGTTGCCATAAGAGATGCGGTCGAATCTGATGCATCATTGATCAGACTGTGGAACGTTCCAATCGGTGCAGCGATGGTACCACCACAGACCTGTGGAATATTGAGCGTCCCCGTCTGCGTGGAAATCAGTGTCGATTCAGCCACGTGGTGCCCACCATTGAATGAAATGAAGGCCACAGGGTTCACATCGGCGAGCAGTGGGTGATGCCAATCCATCACCGACGTATCGGTATGTGTGACGTAGTTGCCTTCCACATTGCGGTTTGCGACGTTGATGTCGTAAGGCAAGTTGCTCAATGGATCCTGGAAGATGTTGCTGTATGGGCCCAAGTGCACCTCTAGGGTTGCACCCGCCTGCATGCGATTCTTGATGACCGCCATCGGACTCAAGCCATCGCTGCCGCCCTCAGCGTTCAGTTCAGTGTAGTAATTGCCGGCCTCGACATTGATTGTGGTCTGCCAAGGCAGCAGAATCTTGTTGTAATGATTCATCCAAGTGCTTGTGACATATCGGTCCCAATCATCGACATAGAACTGTGTGTAGGTCATGCCCAGCGCATTCAGGTCCTCCTTGACGCGAGATAGACGGTTCTGATCGGTTGGATTCGACAGAATCGCGACATCGATACTGTCAGCCATCGAGATGGAGAAATCCCAGGTATTGCCTGAATTCGTACCATCTGAAGCAAGTTCAGCATAGAAGCTGAAGTTGTAGTTTCCACCATCTGTCCAACCGCTGGCTGGAGCGACGGCGGCCCACGTTGCAGATGAGCGCTGGTGTGGAGAGAGTGTCATTGGACTCTCTGCACTGGATTCATCATAGATGACCGAGCTTGTGTCCAAATCCGTTACCATCAGTTTGATGTTGTAATCGCCCTCAAGGACACCGTTCACGAGTTCCATCGTGAATGCGTGTTCCTCGACTTGATCAATCGGATATACACAACTGTAGGTGTTGTCTTCAACACAATCGAGGACATCCGGTCGCAGCAATTGCACATCGACGCTGGCAACCTCGAAGATGAGGCGGCTGACGTTGTTCGCCAAGTTGACTTCCTTGTGGTTGTACCAAGGTACACCTTGGGTCTGGTTGTCATAATGGGTCATCGCATCAATGCGATAAATTCCTTGTGAGAAGTCGTGACTGCCCACGTTGACCTCTTGTTCTTCTTGAGAATCCATACCGGCCACAGCCACCGAATACTCTGTCACGTACGTGAATACATATTCACGAACGGTGATGTTGTCAATTGCGAAGCCAGCCAAACCACTGTTGCCGTTCACGCCGTCTCCATTCGATTGGAAGCGATACGAGACCGTGACTTCAGTGCCCGAGAGGTCGGTGCAGTTGTAGTCCCAATCGCGACTGTCCAGAGAGGTGGTATTTCGCAGGAAGATGTGAGTCAAATCGAGGGTCACACCCTTGGAAATACCTTCTGAATCAAAGAAAACGTTCCAACCCAGATCACCGATGTACTCGGTCTCGTCGTATGTGCCGTCGTCATCGATATCCTCGCACGTGTCATTGTATTGGACGCCGTTCTCGTTGTAGTCGTTCCAATTGCCAATGATTGTACCATTGTACACGTTGTTTCCATTGCGCCACTCGACCTCAAGAATCCCATACTCCTGCACGGCGAGAATGTCGCCTTCGGAATCCGTCAGGTAGTCGGTCTCTGCGAAGTAATCGAAGTTCAGGTAAACGAAGTCCGCTGTGTTCTGACGCAGATCAATCGTCTGGAGGGTCATCGTCTCATCCCAATCATCACCGTAGCCATCGTCTGGATGGCCGAACCAGTAAGCGCTGGAGCCGAAGACAGGACGGTTTCCAGGTACGATTGCATTGTTGATGCTGGGATCGGTGTCATCGATGACGATGCCGAAGTTGTCACCATCGTCTCCGAATGCATATCCGGAGGCGCCTCCTTCAAAGTCCTCAACGAGCAAATCATTGGGGTTGGCAGAGTAAACTGTGGCAACAGTGTCGAAATCGACAACGGTATTACCGACGTTCTTGACAAGCACATCAATCGGATAATTGCCCGACGCGTAGAGTGCATTCTTCTCGAACGAGGTAATCTCTTCGACTGATGGATCAAACAGATTCTTCACTGTGGTTCTCCAACGGCTGTCGTCATTGGTGTCATCACCGTTTGTGAAACCGGATGTACTGGACAATTGACTCTCAATGATGTAGGTCGTTCCATTGACGAAATTCGCCTGCAAGGTCACGACCTGTTCATCACCGGGCGCAAGTCCATTCAGATTGAGTTGCTGATTGACATTCTGGACGTTGCTGCCAAATTGGGTAATCGTCTTGTTAATCGAGATATTGTCGATTGCGAAGCCATCCCACTCATTATTGTGAGTGGCATTGTCATTCCCAACGCTTCCCATGTGTCCTGAACGGAATCGGAAGCGGATGTCGACCTCCTCGCCCGCCCATTCGGTCAAGTCGACACTGGAGTCACCAGCGTAACGGTCCCATGGGTTCACGAAGCAGCAGTATGCTGAATTGGAGACTGTGAATTCTGGATAGTATCCATTGGCCAAGTGAACGTAGCGATCGTAATCGTAGCCACCGACGTAATCCACGGTGGTCCAACCACTGTCCTCACTGTAGACATCAATGTTGCACGAATCATCGTAGATGATTCGATTCGCGATGCCTGTCGAAGAATAGTAAATCATGCTGAATTGAACCATGCACATCATGTCCAAATCCATCGATGCAGAATCTGCACCAGTCAAATCGACACCCTCGATGATGAGGCCTTCATCCCACCAGGACATGTAGCCGGTCTCAATGTCACCATCACCTGATGTGTTGGCAACAAGGGCGCCTGCCCACATGTAATCAGTGGGGTTCGTATCAGATTCGTATTCATCTCCATTGCCTGAATTGTTGCCACCATCCTCGACGTGCCAATATGAACCGCTAACTTCTCCAGAATAGGATACACCCGCCATGTTACAGTTGGAACAACTGCCTGTGGGTGCCGTATCAAAGTCGTTCGCGTAAACGACGGTGTCTGTACCACCGACGACTTCCTTCACGGACACATCAACATCAACCGAGCCCGAAATAGACTGGAGGCCCGTGTTGCGAACGGTCACGTTCACGTTGCGGGTACCTTCACCAATCTTCATCTCTCGATCTTCATAATCGTAGGAAGCTGGAGATACAGTGACACCCCCGATTCCAACGTCTTCAGAATCGAGTTCAACAATGGAGATGGTGTCCATTGAACCGGACCATCCCTTGGAATCAATCCACATGGCACCGTTGCTGTAACTGAATGAATAATCGCGCTGTCCAACAGCGAGGTCAAGAGCGCTTCCTGCGCCACCACTGAATTGATCGGCGATGACCATTGTTGGTCGGCGACCGACATCGAATGACTGTGGTGACAGATAGCCGCCCTGTCCGTCATTCAGGATGATGTTCACCGTGTTGATATCGACCAAATTGTCCGTGGTGAGTTGGCGTTGCTGACCCGCACCGGCACTGTTCACAGTTGAGACTGTGAGCATGGTGGGGACAAGGAAATCCATGTCTCCGTCACCATTGATATCAGCGATGCTGACATCTGAGGCGACATAATCACCGATGCCGGCGAGTTGGTTGGTTGTCCAAGTACCAGTCACAGTGGTGCGAGTCGCATAAGTGACGTTCTGTTCCCAACCTTGACCCATTGCGACCATGTCGATGATGGCATCAGCATCAGTATCTGCAATGTCCATGCCATTGGCATCATTGTTGTCGTTCATCGCGAACACGTGCGTGTTGGGATTTTGTGTGGTTGATGGGTTTTCGTACTGATTGGACTGACAGTTGTATTCGAGCACAGTTACATTGTCCCAGTTTCCAGCGCTAAAGCCGGTCTGTGGGCCGTTGTATGGGGGTGCGGTCATCATCCATACGTCTTGGTCTTCACAATCACTGCCAGGCACTCCTGGTGTACCAGGTTGCACGGTTTCGCCCCAGTTCCCAATCTCCATCTCGTAGTAGAATGCGTGGGTCAATGGAATGGTCGTAATCGCTTGGCTGGTCTGCTGTGTGGGATTTGGGCCACGCATGACCATGATTTCCATGTTGGTAATGGTCTCATCAAGGAAGAGGCCGACGATGTCGTCCTTTCCATCATCATTGATGTCGGTCACTTCCAAATCATACAGATAAGGGGAGACTGAAATGGGTGCTGAACGCGTCCAATCATCGACACGCTCACCACATTCGCCCCAAATCACAGTCATGTTACCGAGCGGGGGCTGGGCATTTCCTGCGACCCAGACATTCTGACGGAAGAAGACAATGTCATTGGCACCATCATCATCGATGTCGCCAATCGCGACTTGATTTGCATTAGCCAGATCGAACCAGTATGCGCGTCGAGATGTGTTGGCAGAGACCCATAGATCTGCTCGATCTGAAAAGTCGCCATCGTCATTGTACAGGACGGAGATTAACATCCCCATCTCACTGCCGGAGACGATATCGGCATCACCATCACAATCCAAATCGCCTGAAGCGATTGCGACCGGGTTTCTTTGAGCAGGGTACGTTTCGACGTGACTTGCACTCACTGCAGGAATCATCGCTACGAAGATTGACCCTAGCATCAATGTGACAAGCGCCAGACTGCGCACGCGTGCTTTGTTCATATTATTCTCATGAGTATTCATGTTGACCACTCTGTCTCCCCGTCATGACGACTCTATTCAATGGTTACCCTCGCGTGCGCGCAACCTGCTCGAAAGAAATAGGCCGCAGTACACCGTTTATGTTTGAATCAAAGAGTTCAACCCAATGTTCGCGAATTCGGCTCGATTATTGAGAAAAAATCAGTCAATCTGCCTCAAGCCATCGTGGATTCGGACCGTATCCAATTCGTCCACCACCATGCACCTTGACGAGTTTTCCCAAACGCCACATTCCCTCAAGCCAGATCTCTAGTTCTGTGCCTGAGCGATCAAGTTGTTCACAGGCTGCACTGTCGATGACGGAGATGGGCAATGCTGTGACACCGAATTTTCGCACAGCGATTCGCATCAATCGCTGCAACCATGCTTCAGCAATCGGATCGGTGGAAACCTGAGATGTGATGGGTTCAGGCTCATCCATTTCGC
>CAXEUI010000024.1:0-9637 GCA_963999335.1 uncultured Candidatus Poseidoniales archaeon | reverse complement strand
CAATCCGGCTCCAGTCTCGCCAATCACACTGACGGTAGGCCGTCCATTTCCGCGGTAAATCAGAGTATCAGACTGACTAATCTGCCCATCGCAACCAGAGACGAATTCTTCGCCGCCAATCAAGATTCCATCACATTCTGAGGTGAAGGATACACCGACAACATCGAAATCCAGAGGATCGGATGAAATCGTGCTTCCAGCACTATCGCGCACTTGGAAGATGACAGCCTCTAGAGACCAATCTTCCATATCGGGGAAGTAGAACGACATCGAAAGTGGGTTGTAATTCGCAACACCACTGCTACCTATTGTGATAACTTCGGCGTGATAATCATCCTCAAACTTGTCTTGCTGATCAAGCACGTAATATGACAGACTGTCGCCCGCATCCACATCTGAGAAAAATTGGGTGAGGTCGATTGAATATCCATTGCCACATCGATTCTGTGAGGCGCCGGTCTCTTCGCAGAAGATTGTCGCAGAATCGGGCCATGCTGTCGAATTGAATGTGGGTCGTGTGTTGTCCTGATTGGGTGGATTATCGATGATGATCTCAATCGATGCCGCCTCACTGTACTGGAATCCGTCAAACGAACGGACTTCGATGATGTAGTGGTAATTGTGGACCAGATTGGTCGTATCCCATGTGGTCGCCCATCCACCATTCGCCTGAATGTCCGTGACCAACGAATGCGAACCTTCCGGCATTTCAAGGAAACCTGCCTGAGGGTCCTTGATCACGATCTCCACCTTTGTGACCGTGCCGTCTGTATCGCGCGCGACACCACTGAGGAGGGTGTCATCGCTGGCAGTGATTGTCTGTAGATCAAAGGGCGTCAGAAGTGAAACCACTGGCCAGGCGTTATCGTTGTCGACCTCAAGTGTCAGTTCGACGGGAGTACACTCATCTGCACTGTTTGTGCAGAAAGCGGAATCGCTGGCCCAGACTTTCACCATGTATGTTCCCGAAGGAAGGTGGCCAACCGTCCAATCAGCAGACCAAGCGGTACCACCCGGCTTGTCGAACAGATTGTAGTAATTGCTCGGGCCATCGACTTCAAACCAGATTCGTTGGATGTCACTGCCGAAAATACCACTGTAGGCATCGGAAGCCCGACCCGTGAAGTGAATGATTCCATCGTCGATGACGGTGCCCGATGCAGGGCCATCGACCCAGATGGTCGGTGGTTCCGTATTCAGTTTGACCGTTCGCGTGACAATCTGCGATTCTGTAACGCCATCGAATGCCCGGAATTCGAAGGTGTAGTCTCCTTCGGGTTGATCGCTCATATCATACTCAAAGTACCAATGACTGAATGGATGGTTGTTGTAGGTCACTTCGCCATCAGAATTGCTGTTGTCGACAGCGCCCCGCCAGTCAATCCAATCACTGGTGAAGGGGTCCTTGACCTGAATTTGTTCAACGGCGCCCTGTTGGTCCCAGCGGGCCAGCTCATCCGAGGCGTAGATTCCAGCCCATGTTCCATCATGCGCGGTACCAGTGAAGTTCACGGAACGCTTGAATGAGTGACCATTGTTCTGGCTCACAGTGATGCTGGGTGCGAGATTCTCCAATGAGACAATCTCAGTCAACACACCGGTTTGACTGGTCATCGTCAGACTGTATTTCTTGTACCCCTTACCAAACTTGTAGGCGGACACATAGTAGAGCGACAATTCACGGCTGCTCGGTCCTGCTTGACAATCTGGATCATCAGCATCGTAGATGAGGTCTCCATCATTGTCCATTCCGTCACTACAGGAATTCTCACCTTCATCATCAGCATATCGATCTGGATTGATGCCACCGGGGCCACCACCCGTCATGTCGAGATGGAAATCGCTGGCCAGAGAGACTTCAGGAGTCCATCCCTGAGTGTCCGTAGTCAAACTGTACAGATCATTTCCATGACTGTCTTCAATCAATACAGTGGAGCCGCCGACGCGGACACCTTCAACGATGGTGCGGAACTTCACAATCTCCGCCTTTCGAATCTGAACCGCCCACTTGATGGGTGAGGTGTCGATGTAGATGTTCGAAGTGTCCAATCCAGTGAGATTCGAATAGGTGAATACGGTTGAATTGTTGGTCATATCCATGGTCAGTGGGAAATTCTGAGGGGGCCAGACACTACAGGTTGGAATCAAGACTTGACCATCCCAGTTGGTCCAATCGGCTGCTTCGATATCAGGCCATGAGAGTGTGACAGGATTGGTCGTATTCGCAATCTGATTTGGAATCGGGATGTTCTCAGATTGCACGGTGATGCTGCTCTTTGTCACATTGTAGGCCTGTCCGATGCCCATCCAAGTATTGGATGAGAAGAATCCGAGAGAGCCATACTGGGCGTCGCCCGCATAGTTGGTATCGTGATGCTTGATCATCGCACCTGTTCCAGTCGAATTGATGACATTGTTACGAACATCGAGCAATGCACCGATGGCACGGATGCCATCTCCACCACCTCCGATGGTGATGTCATTGTTGAGCAGTGTTAGGGAAGCGCGGAATACATGTACCGCTGGACAGGAGAAATCTCCACCCCATGCTTTCAGACTGGTGCATTCCCCTCCAGCGCTGTCGATGATTGAATTGGCAACGTACATCCGGTTCTCGGAAGGCCCGGGAACGGACCAACCTTGGTCACCGAAGTGGTATTCACCTGCGACGATGGGTTCCTTCGCCGTACCTTGGATGGTCACATTCTCAACGCGCACATCACTTTCGCCAATCGACCAGATGCCGTTCCAGCCGCCAATCGGCCCGATTGTTCCGCCATTGATGTTCACCATGCTCTTGGAAATCTGAATGCCCGAACCATCGCTGGCTCCATCGATGACGTTGTTGTTGAAATCGACCCAAGCAAGATTGAAGGCCGTGAGTGGACTTCGCTCGTCAGTGGTGATCTTGTTGTTGGCCACAGTCAGTTTGTAGGCCACGTTGTTTCCGGCGGTCTTCTTGTTGTTGACGTCGATGCCGTTGCATGTGGTGTCTATGGTAGATGATGTGACTAAACCGGCTGAATCATCAAGACGAATGCCGTAATCGCCGCTGGCGATGACAGCATTCTGAATATCAACATAGGATTCCTCAACCCACAGAACGTGGCGACCATCATCGCTCTGTCCACAACCATTGGATGTGCCCGTGAAGACGGGGGCGATGATCGATAGAGGTTGAATAGGACTTCCTGCACCATAGGCCTGGATGGCAGAGCCAATCAGTGAAGTGGCATCATCGCCAACCGTGAATTCGCCACCGACGATGTCAGGACGAGCCAAGTCAAGAATGAGGAGGCTGGTGGTGTTAATGCCTTCAAACTTCAATCCAGTCATGGTTGGGCTTGCACCCTCTGCGACAAGCGCACCGTAGCGAACTTCTGAGATGTCAGAAACCCAACGAGGGATGCCGTATGCATTGGTGATTGACACATGGTTCAGTTTGGTCGCACCGATGTCGACTGTACTGCGTAGAAGGATGCCTTCGTTGCATGAGGGGTCCTGGTTCCAGTGATTGCCACTGAAGATGCCATAACAACTGCCGGTCGCAGATGCGTTGGCCGGATCCTGCCAATTGAAGACGATTCGAGAACTGTTGCTCGCCATGCCGTTCGCACCGCAGGCGACATCGCCCGCACACAACCCACCGCGGACATCGAGGAATGTCCCGTTGGGGAAGGTGACGGTCGTGCCAGGTTGTACAATCAGATTGGCGCCGGTCGCGACGATGACAGTGCCAGTCAGTGTATGCGAACCCGACCAGACTTCTGTACCTGAGATTGTTCCGTTCGAAGTTTCGTTTGTCGCCATTGCTGTAGGCATCAGTCCGACAAGGCCAATCATGACGCTTGAGAGCATCAAGAATGACAATAACAGGCTCTTATTTCGATGGGGTTCTTTCATGGGTAACACTCCAAGTTGCAAGTCTGGGACAGTTGCAAGGGCTATAACAGCCGCGACGCCGCGGCAGTCCGTTTTCACCTATTATAGTATCATATCAATATAAAAATATCAACAAATAGTATCAAAATATTGCTTATGTATCAACCTGAGCAGCGATTGAATCGGCAACTGCACGCTCCCAAGCCGTGGCATCGAGGATTCCATACCCCCATCGAGGATGGTGATCCTCACCCTGAAGGGAGTGGGGTTGGCACGAATCGGCCAGCGCTTGTTTGACCAGTGTGATTCCGGCTCGAGTTGTGTTGCTGCTGGGCAAAGCGTCTCCATGTCGCTCAAGAATCAACGCCAACGCCCCCGTCACGAATACTGTGGCATCACTTGTACCGCTACTGGCTGAATACGGAATGGACAGGGTCGAATCCGAGGTGGAGATGATGCCGACGCCGGGCGCTGAGACTTCGGGTTTCTGATTCGGTTCTATTCGCGGTTCGCCATCGGCTCCTTCCGTTGTCGACCCGGTTGCGGTACGATCCCACAATGATCCTGCTTCGTCGACCGCCCCGACCGCGATGACACCGTCCACATTGGCCGGCACGGATACATCGGTCACCCCTGTCCCGGCCCCACCTGAATTGCCGGCGGCTGCGACAACAAAGACACCGTGGTCTAGGGCATCGCTCACCGCATCAGCTGTTTGAGAGCCGAGTGGATTCTCTGGGTCCGGATCGCCCCCCAAGGACAAAGAAATGATGTCGACACCCATATCATTCCAACACCATTCAATGGCATCGGAAACCGTGGATTCTGACTGAGTGGTTCCTTCTGAATTGAGTGCCGCTGCGACGACCAGTCCAACGTTGGGGGCTGCACCTCGATATTGTCCCTTTGAGACCAGAATTCCAGCCATCATGGTTCCATGACGGTCGATGCCTCGATCTTGGATGATATGATCGTCTCCATTGACGAAATCACGATAACTGACCAGATTGACATCTTCAAGGTCAGGGTGTGTCATTTCGATGCCCGTGTCTACGATGCAGACCAGGATTCCGTTTCCAGTCAGGCCGAGGTCATCTTGGAGTGCGTAGATGTTCGTGTTCTCATAGGCCCAACTCGAATGGGGCGTGAGAGCCCCTGCAAACAATGAGGTAATCTGTGGATAGGTGACCAATAATGCGGAAATAAGAATGATTGCAATGGCGAATCCCCAAGGTTTGGGGCTGTCCCTGCGGTGATTCTCGTTGGTGGCCACCCGCCATGCCTCCGCCTGCTCAGCCGTTGCCCCGTAGGCCTCAGGCGGGTAACCCGGGGCATCAGGATCGATGGCAGTGAGCATTCGCGGATCCTCTGGTTCGGGAAGATACTCGAGATGGCGGTAAGGGTCTGGCGTCATCGGATTCGCCCCGTAGGGGCGACTGGGGGTTCATGGCCCCTTCCCCAACTGGAGTATCGCAATCACTGATTCGTCAGCGAACGCAGTGGTCCGATGGTGAGGTTCTCAATCAGAATGCTTGGCCCCGTCGGCCACTGAACTTCCAGAACAGGCCAATGATTCCAGCAACAATGATTCCAACCACGACGGCAAGCCAATTGTTCGCTTCAGTCGCAACCGTAGGCTGATAGTTGATTTTCATGATGGCCTCATCAGGATCATTTTCGATTTGATCCGCTGTCGAATTTATTCTCAATGTGTAAGTAATCGAACCAATCTCGTTCACGGGTGCAATGTCCATGGTGAACATCGTCGTTTCGTCCATCGGTACATCCTGTACGAGAGAACCAACAACGGTACCCGATTCGTCGATGACCTCGACTTGGACATCCCGGGCATCGACATCGCCGGTATTCTCGACGCTGACGAAGAACTGATTTGTCTGACCCAACGCGGCAAAACCGCCCTGCGAGAGACCTAGAGCGTCATAGGCTGTGATTTCAAGGTGAGGCAGTGCAGTCTTGATGTTCAGCGGAATCACCAATGAAGTCTCGTTGTCCTCGCTCAGAATCGTGATTGTCACGGTGAACTCCACATCACCGATCCACACTTCCGATGCATGGATGTTGACCGAATATGGCTGAACTTCTTGCGGACCCACCAGGACTGAGGAAGCACCAGTGACAC
The DNA here is from genome assembly GCA_963999335.1 of uncultured Candidatus Poseidoniales archaeon. Lineage (GTDB taxonomy): Archaea > Thermoplasmatota > Poseidoniia > Poseidoniales > Thalassarchaeaceae > MGIIb-P. The sequence goes on along the minus strand of CAXEUI010000024.1, from coordinate 3,615 downwards.
TCCACAATGGAGTGAGGGCTTCGGGCAGTTCTGAGATGTGGATACTGTAGGAATCATCACCGTTTCCAGTGTTCGCAAACAGGAATGAGAAAGTCTCATCATGACCGACCTGAATCCCAATCACATCAGGAATCTCATCCATGAGTTCAACGCCATATTGTTGTGGGACGAAGAGTTTGAGTTCGTACTCGCTCATCGATTGGTCGCTGTGTGTCATCTTAATCAGCATTGAATGGCCCCCATCATAGGACTCAGCAACACTCTCGTTGGGTGCAGTGACACGGAGACGAAGGTCTGCTGTTGTGACAACATCCAGTCCAAGCGTGTACGGTCGTGAGATTTCCCAGATGTCTTCTCCGGTTGTCTCATTGGTTCCATTCCAGACTTCGATGGTCCAGAAGGCAGCATCGCCACCATTCATTTCAACCGTGAGGAGATACTCGTCCTGTTGTCGGTTTCCATTGTATGTGAGTTCAAGATTGATCTCGCCAACCGTGAATTCATCGCCATCTTCAGCGTCATTGTTGATGATTGTAAAGTTGTCAGCATCCTCTTCGGATTGCTGGATTGATGTGTGATTCTCACCCACGGTGAAGGATACGGAGTGGTCTTCATTGACACTGAACAGAACCTGTTGCTCAGGCGATTCGACACCGCCGCCTACAACTTCGGCACTCTTGCCACCATTGTAGGTCATCTCTACACCGTGCTCCGTGGTTGTGAATGTACCACTGATGCTGTAATCTCCAGCTGGAAGAAGCAGAGTCAGTTCACCATTTGCATCCACGGTTTGATTCCAACTGTGTGCGGTGCCACTGGAGAAGACGAGGTGTGCACCGCTGTCGATGAGTTCACTGTCTCCCAGTGTATGTTCGACACCATCGTAGTCGAACCACTTGGTCGTCACGGGTAGAAGGCTGGCTGGTGAAAGCGTGGCATTTACCTCGCCTCCTTCAGCAACGGCTGCCTCTAGGAATGACATGGCCGCAAACTGGCCTTCATCCCCATCATAGGTTGTGTACAGAATCCAATTACCTGGGTCTATTTCAGCCGTCCATGTGCCATTCCATGTGCCATTCACCAACACCTTGGAGGGAGTGACCGAGTCAAAGGATTGGCCTGATTCAGCAAGCAGAATCAGATTGATATCATCGGCAATGAGATGCCATTCAGAAGGCAGTATGTGCGTAATCTCTCCACCGACTGTGACGATTCCTGCCATCAATTCGATGTCCGATGTGTTCGCAGTGAAACCAACCTCAAGGGTCACCGATCCGTTGCTGTATCCATCCTTGCTCGCGAAAACATCGTAGGTGTCGTTGACAGGGACGAAAATTCTCCATGTACCCAAGATGTCACTCGTCAAGTCAACGGGACCAAAGGTGGTGCTGTTGACCGTCACATTGGCATCTGCGATGCCTTCAGCATAACTCCAAAGATCATCGTCGTTGATATCACGGAACAGGTTGCCCGCAATCTCGACCCATTTGTCCAATGAGAGATTGGTGTTGGGGTTGGCAGATCCCGAAGAGAAGTTCAGCGTCGTATTGTCAAGAATCCAACGCATGTTGTTGTCCGTTCGATTCAGGCTCAATGTCCAAATGCCCTGCATCAGAGAAGCATCAATGAGGCCCGTTTCATCACTGGGCCCAAGGGTGAATTCTCCGAGTCCATCTTCGCTGACTGCGGTGACTAAGAATCCACTCAGCAACTCGTCGCTACCCGCTTCGATTAGCGTGAGATTGAACTGGGCAGCTTCAACGGTTTGCCACTCGATGCTCGTCCCAGGTGTATTGGAATCAATGCTCAGGGTGCCGCGGAAGGTCTGCAATGGATCATCATTGGTCTCGATTCCATCATCGACGATGAAGTCGATGAGATAGACCAGCCAATCACTCTCCGGCAAATATTCGACAATTGTGCCGTTTGCATCTGTATCCAAGGTGAATGACTCGGTGCCATTGATCTCTTCAAAGTACACTGTCCAGTTGGCCATTGTACCTCCAGACTCATTGCGCAATGTGATTGATGTGTGCCATTCGGGCAAGAAGCCCAATTCGAATTCTTCCGTTTCAGCACCGATTGGGATTCCCATGATTCCACCTGAGGTCGACAAGAGGGTGTTGTAATCGGTTGCATTCTCATCTCGTGGATCCTTGGCATCGGTTTCGAAGCCCCATCCGCCGACACGGAGTTCAAGTTGAATCGTGCCATTGTCCCAGCAGTTTTGAGTGGCGCCACCCTCACAGATTTGATCAGCGGTGATGTTGATTGTCAGTGAATCATCGGGGGCACCCATTGGAGTCAAACGGAAATCAAGAGCCAGTGCAGTACCGTTCGACAGGTTTCCATCAATGGAGTGGTCGATGAATGTCGAGATATTGACCTGAACATATGCAGGTTCTGCGGTGAGATGCAACGATACATTGTCACCCAATGGTGAGTAGGTTAAGGGTTCCACATTGAGGGCCTCATTGTTGATGCTGAGGGTCCAGTTTCTGGTTTCGTTTTCTCCACCCATCAGTACACGTGATGTGAATCGGCCCTGTTCGGTGTCGACTGGCCATTGCCATGTGACACCGGTCAAACTGTCGTAAGCCTCCATCAAGAATGGATAGTTCCCGAAGCCTGGAACCGTGTTTGTGTATGGATTTCCAGCATCATACAGGAACATCTGACCTGCAGCACCCACGCTGTTCTGTGGGTAGAGGGTCAATTCAGAACCGCCACTGGTCACCGTGAAATGCTCACCGACGAGGAGGTCCCCCACAATCACATGAACGGTCAAGTTGACTTCTGCACCCACAGGAATCTGGAAGGCGAACGTACCATTCGAATCCGTCATCGTCGTTTCAGTGATCCCGCCACCCCACTGGATGTTCACCATCTGGTTCTCGTACGGCACTGGGTCCTCGTTCGGTTTGTCGCTCAAATCGTACATAACAGAGCCATTGACCCAAGAGGATTCCACATAATGCAATACCAAATCCGTGATGTTCTCTTCAAGAACAATCTCTTCGTAGAGGATGTACTCCTCATCAAGAATGCTCTCTACAACCCATGTTTCACGGGGCAATTCGATGTTGTACGAACCATTGCCATTGTCGCGTGCATCAATCGTAATCGGCGTGAACTGGTTGGAGAACGTGAGGTTCTGTCCTTCAACAGGCTGATCCTCATGGTCCAGCAGGAGGAATTCGATGTCGTACATTGGCATAATTCGATCGATGTCGCTCGGTGTGACATTTCCGGCAGTGTCTGGTGTCACGGTAATCGTGTTTGACCGATACTCGTCAAATCCATCCTGATCCCGATCCATGATAATCACATATTGGCCTTCCAAAACAGGACCGATTCCGAAGGTTCCATTGTCATCTGTCTCAAACCAACAGGGGGCCCAAACAACTTCCTCACAAGGATCTGTGACGTTGGCATCCATGTCTTCGAATTCGACAATTTCCATCCGACCGGTGACGATTTCGCCTTCGGCTTCGGCAACCATAGAAGCCAGTCTGGCCGTTCCTTGAATCCAAGTTCCCGGCAATGACAATTCGATGTTGTTCGCTTCAGGACTGGCTCGTGAGAGTGGGACCACAAGCGGCATCGGCAGAATAA
>CAXEUI010000023.1:0-9900 GCA_963999335.1 uncultured Candidatus Poseidoniales archaeon | reverse complement strand
GGATTCTTCTCCAAACGACTCTATGCTTGGGCGGGGTTCCCCATCATGTGGGGCATCATCGCAAGAACTCGGGTCAAGAAAGATGGGCGAAAACCCAAGCAATTGTGGCACGATCTGCTCACCGAATTCACAAACGAATTCGGCGGATCTCAATTCTTCGGAGGAGAAAAGCCTGATTTGGTTGATCTTGCAGCCTTCGGATACATGCGCTCAATCTCTCCATTTCCGCAGTTCTCACAACTTGAAGATCATGAGAACGGCATGGCCTGGTATCGTCGAATCGAAGCGACACTGGGGCCCTGAAGTCATCGCTGATGGCGAGAACACCGATCAAGACGAGACGGAGTGACAGCCGTGTTGTCTTTGAAGCTACTTGGAGCGGAGGATAATCGATGTTCCCTGCCAAACTGAGACGGTTCTGTATAGACTATAATCTACGGCCTAAATAGTGTCGAAAAAGGTCCGAAATCGCTATCTTTCTACATCATCCAGAAGAAATCTACCATGAAACGGAAATTATTCTTGTTTCATCAAAGACAGTGTCAACAAAAATGCAACCAATCCAAAACCGCATGAAACATAGAAATGTCCCATGGAGAAGAATCCAGTGACGGTTGCCGTTCGAATCAGGCCAGTATTCTTGTTCTTGACACCGATGGCGGCAACAATCATCGTGATTGCACCCAAACCGATGAATCCCGTGCCAAACATATCGTACATCGCCGCTGCAGTCTGGTCATAGGGTTGGGTGCTGTTCTCACGCTGGGATTCGCTCAGATCGATCCAATGACCACCCAGTGACAACTCCTCCCCCTTCTCGAATTCAGATTCACTGGGCCATTCGAATACCAGATGAGTGAAACCAACGGGTTCGAAAGCCGCTGGAGCGTTCAACAGTACGAGATTCGTGAACCGATCGCCCTCAGGGGAGGCGATGTCCAATGTCATCTGCCCGGGATCGATGCCTTCCATTCGGAAACTTCCATTCTCAGATGTGTTTGCTTGGACATTTCGACGATAGGCCAAATGCCCTTCAAGGGTATAATTCGACAGGGGGGCACCATCTCCATCGATGAGGACTCCGGTGAGAATGGCCGATTCATTCGGCGCGCCGACAGATTGAGTGAAAATCAACTGTCGATGTGTGTACATCCCTGAATCTCCATCGAGATAATCCATGCCAACATAGAGACCCGCCGAGGCGGCCAAGATTGCAAGCAAAGCAGCAAACATCGCACGAGGAGGCAACGGCCTCTGACTGGGGAGAACGATTGAGGCACCCGAACTCTCGAACACGGCTGTGCTTTCAGCAGGCAACCCCTGCAGAACCTGTTCTTCGGCCACGCTTGGGGGTGTTGGCATCCTCTCAAGACTGTTCGCCTTGATATCCCTTGTGAAGCGCGAGCACTTTACGATCCAGAGTTGCCAAAGGAACGGAGTCCGGATGATGAAGAATATCGCCTTCTCTCGCGGGTGAAGTGTAGACGGTGATGTCCAATCGTTTGTGGGTGAAATCATGCCTCACCTTGCCGATCTGTTGGGCCTTGCGTCCCTGAAGCAGATGCGTGGTGTCATCATCGCCTTCCGCGTACGGTACACCCCACAATCCACCGAGGGTTCGCCCTTCGCGCGCTTCCAGCAAGATGCCGTTGTCGCCTGAAATAACGAGGGCGGATGCATGGATGTGCGCCTGTTTGGTTGAGCGGCGTAGAGGCCATTCTTCTGGATCTGCCGTTTGAGTCGCAAGGCAATTCGAAGAGAGGGGACAGGTACAACAATCAGGATTGCGTGGGGTGCATACCAGAGAACCGATTTCCATCATCGCCTGATTCCAATCCCCTGGACGTTGGTGATTGAGCAGGGCTGTGGCTTCTTGCAGAACTTCAGCATCGGTCAAGTGTTCCGCTCGAAGACGAGAAATCACGCGACGAACGTTGCCATCGACACATGCAACGGCCTCTCCAAAGGCCATCGAAGCCACAGCTGCGGCCGTATAAGGCCCAATTCCAGGCAATTCCAAGAGTGCATCATAGGTCTCTGGAAGTTCAGAGCCATCCAGAATCTGAGCCAATTTGTACAGGTTCCTCGCGCGTGCGTAGTATCCGCAGCCCTGCCAAAGACGGAGCAGGTTCTCTTCCGAATCATTGGCCAGAGCAGTCGGTGTGGGATACGCAGTTCGAATCCGTTCCCAATAGGGCAGACCCGTCTCCATCCGAGTTTGTTGAAGGATGATCTCGGCGAGAAGAGATTCCCATGCGGTGACCTCTTCGATTCGCCATGGCAGAGGACGTGCGTGCTCATCGAACCAGTCCAGCAGCCCCCGCATGTTGTATCCAGAGGCGAGGAGGGTGATGGCGATTGCGACCGATGGCGCCATGAATGTGATGGGGTTCGCAGATGCATGGCCACCTGTGAGGCTCGATGGATCGGAGATGAAAATCGAGCCCGAGCATTGCTCTCAGCGATAGAAGCCGACGATCCTGGAATGTTCACTGCGGAAATTGTCGAGATGGACGATGGGGAAGTGGAATTGATTGTCGCGGTCAGTGCCGATAGCATCCCCACACTTCAGTCTACGATGGATGATCTGCTCGCATGCCTTGCGGCAGCGGAAGCAAGTCTGGATGTCATTCAGGATTGAGCCGCTTTTTTTCCAATCTCAAATGCGTTACCGATGTGAGCATGGTAGACTCCATCTTCAAATTCAACATCAGGAATGGTTGGCAATCGCAGATTTTCGAGTGTGAAGTCCTCAACGATTGAATTGCGCCAACCTGAGCATTGTGAATCGAGAAGTGATTCAATTCTGTCAGCGGCTGATTCTGAATCGCCAAACGCGAGACAGTGGAGAAGAGTGGCGCGGCCACGATATTCCTTCGGAACGCGTTCGGGTGTGACACTGGCCAAATCAACGAGGAGGACTTTCCTGTCCGCATCCCATAATACGACGTGAGGACGTAGGAAATCACCTGAAAGTCCGAGATAGCGCCCGTATAACACGGAATCTGACCTAGAAGACGCTTGGATGACTGCATCGACGGGGAGAACCCGACCTTTTCGTTTGATGCCGTCTATATAGCCATTGTCTCGCCGTCTGAATCCCGTAACGGGGCCATCTGTATGGAATGAGGCGTCCGTTTGCATACAAGCAGAAATCAGGCGCCCACTGACTCCAACCCAACCATCGATTGCAACCCTAGCCGAATCTTTCCATCCGAGGTTGAGAATGGCTTCGGAATCAGGAGTTGAATCAAAATTCCAGAGCAAAGAGAGGAGAATCGCTGCGTCTTTTGCAGAACCTTCGAGGTTGCGAAGGTCCCCTGCTCTTGCAGCTTTGATCAACGTCGTCCATTCCGCTGAGAGTTCCCCGGTCGAACGGCGGAAGTAATTTGCAACTGTTGGAAGAGAATGTCGCTGATCATCACGTATGAATGCCATTCTTGAAAGTGGTACTCGACGACTCGGCATCGGCACCTTCAATCGATTCAACAGATTATCCAAACGTCCTTTTCGTCTCCAAAAGAGTGGGATTCTATCAAACAACCAAGTTGCTTCTGGGTCAATAGGGGATGCAAGGCCCCCGAGTGGTTCTGAATGACCGAAAATAGCGACTTCAACCCCGCAACTGCCCGCGCCTAGTCCCGCAATCAGGCCACTCAGGCCATCACCCACTACGCCGACACGCCGCATATCGCAAGCGAAGCAGTTGGGGGTCATGAAGGCGGCGAAGCGGCGAAATCGTGTCATTTTGGCCGCCGAGAGGGTGAAAACCCCCCGATGGTTCGGCGATACGGTGTCCCCCGAAGGTGATGCGCCGACTGATACGGCGAATGATGTCGGCGATGTCCTCGCCGAAACGGTCGAGAAGGTCGAGAAATTGATTCCACCTCAGGATCGGAAGCACAAGTTGATTTCAGACGGTGTACCAACTGAATGGCTCATGGAAAGTGCACGTCGATGGATTACTGCAATGATGGCCGACGAAGGTGTCCTCGAACCCATTGAAAGTGCGAATCGAAGGACAAAGGCTGAGATTCGTTCACGTGAAAGTGGGACATTGGCTGGACTCTATGTTGCTGATATCCTCCTCCGAGAATGGATGCCAGAGGCACGCTTTTCGTGGACACTCGCCGAAGGTTCGAAAATTGAGGCTGGAACGTGTATCCTGACCGTTGAAGGCGGGCGCCATCAAATCTTGGTCTGTGAAAGAATCATCCTGAATATTCTGGGTCGTCTCAGTGGGATTGCAACAAATACCGCACGTTGGGTTGAAAATTCTCAGATTCCACTCGCGGCCACACGAAAAACAGCATGGGGTGCACTGGATAAGGCAGCGGTTGCCGTCGGTGGAGGATTAACACACAGAATCCATAGAGCCGATGCGCTCATGCTCAAGGAGAATGACCTCGCATCTACCGCTGAAAAAGGGGATGTGGGGCCCACACGCGTTCGCAAAGTCCTTCGCGACATCCCCAAGGAATCAATCGGCGCTTTCGTCACAATCGAGGTTCGAACCTTGGACGAAGCGCTGGCTGCTGCTGAGGCCTGGGCTGAACGGATGCTCGAAGAGGATTCTACACCGGGTCCAGTGTTGGAAGGAGTGAAACTCAACATCATGTTGGATAACATGGGACCTGAACTGACTCGAGATGCAGTCCTGGACATCGAAACCAGAGGACTTCGTGAATATGTGACCATTGAGGCCAGTGGCAATATCGTCTTCGAAGAATTGGAATCATGGCAGAGTTCCAAGGTCGATATCATCTCGACTTCTGGCTTGCATCGTGCCGCCCCACCACTTGATCTCACATGCATCTTTGATGGGGTGTGAGGAAATGGGCGATGTCCCCCCTACACATCCACGTTATGCCTCACTGATGGCGCGGAAGCTTCTGACCGAGGCGGCTTCTGAAGGAATGTTGGCAGAATCAGCACTGATTGCGCATGGGCGTGGGGAAGCATTCGATTATCTCCTTGGAGAACGAACCTGCGATGCTGCAAGAAAAGCGATTGGTGAGGTGGCCTCGAGACTCTTGTCGGTAGAAAGGCCGATCATTTCAGTCAATGGAAACACGGTCGCCCTTGCTGGACCACAATTGCTCGCATGTGCAGCAGTTCTGAATTGTCCTGTTGAGGTCAACATTTACTACCGAACACCAGAACGGATGAAGGCATTGCTCTCAGCACTTGAATTGCAACGTGAAGAGGCGACTGCTCTCTATCCTGAACTCAGTCAACAAATCTCTGTCGTCCCGATTCTTGGAGCCTCGCCTGATGGTCGAATCCCAACTCTGGATGGACCTCGAGCAAATTGTCACTCCGATGGAATCTTGTCGGCAGATGTGATCCTAGTGCCACTTGAGGATGGCGATCGATGTGAGGCACTTGTGGCGATGGGGAAGACCGTTTGTGCCATCGATTTGAATCCATTATCACGCACTGCGAGGACAGCAACCATCACTATTGTGGATGAACTCACTCGATGTGTGTCCCTCCTTCTTGAGGACTTAATCGCTGGACATCTGATGCCCAGTGAGAACTGGGATAACGAGCAGAATTTGCGCGAAGTGGTTTCTGAAATGCTCCGGGTTCTCGACGATTTCTCATAAATTAGTCGAATCGGTGCCCAGTTCGGGAGAACACTTTTCCCTAGTGAAAACTACCTAGGAGCGAGTTGAGATGTCAGAAGAGGAGGAACGGGTTCTCCGAGAAGGCGACTCATTTCTAGCTTCGCAGGTTTCCTTTGACATTGATGAAACCCCCAAACCCATCAGACGTAGAGCAAAGAAAGAAGATTCTGGAATGGCCTCGAAGAAGCCTGTCGATGGTGGGCATGTCACTGAATGTCCGGGCTGTGCTGCTGAAATCCCAGAAGGGGAATTTGTCGAAGCAATCCTCTCTTTTGTGACCGGTGCTGCTGATTATTTGGCAGGTGATCCTGTCCGGGTTCGAAGTGTACAGTTGTTGCAACAGTTGGTGAGTCAGGGTCGTTTACCCGACCCTCATTCTGAATGGAGTAGTGAAGTTGTTCAGAGAATTGAACAACACATCGAACACATGGCTGATGAGCGAGCGAGACTGATTCACAGACAAGAGGAAGGTTTCATCGATGGTTTTCCTCAACTGGGAATCAACGTTGAAGAGATCAAAGCCAGTTTGCGCGCTGAGATTGAACAGGAAATTGTCGGGCAAGTGGCCGTGGCAATTCGTGATCAAGTTCGCCAACAGGTCGTCGAAGAGATGGTCCCAATCATCCGGGTTGAAGTTGAGAAGGAACTCTGGGCAGAATTCGAAGAAGCGATTCAAAAAGAACGTGCGAAGCACGAGTCTTCAGAATGAACTCATGCGACTGCGAAATGCTTGCGCAAGAGTGTTTCAAGAACACCGACGATTGCATCGCCAACATCACTGGTTCCCGCGGATCCACCCAGATCATAAGTTAGAATGTCCCCTTTCAGTACCTCGATTACGGCTTGTTCGATGAAATCTGATACGGCCTTGCAATCATCATCACCATGGGTCTCACCCAACCAATCGAACATCAGCGCGACACTGTTAATCATCGCCATCGGGTTGGTCTTGTTCTGACCAGTATACTTGGGAGCAGACCCATGGACGGGCTCGAACATTCCGTGCTCATCACCTAGATTTGCACTTGCAGCGATTCCCATGCCCCCCTGAAGGACACTCGCAAGATCGGTGCTGATGTCTCCGAACATATTCGGTGTGACGACCACGTCGAACCATTCGGGATTCCGTACAGCCCACATGCAGAATGCGTCAATGTATGCATGATCGGTTTCGACATCGGGATACTCTTCAGCGATTTCATGGTAAACTCGATTGAAGAGTTGGCAACCGCGCGTTACGTTCGATTTGTCGACACAGGTTACGCGGGTCGTGCCGTCACGCGGAGCACCATTGCGACGTCGAGCTGCTTCAAACGCATATCGGATGACGCGCTCACTGCCCTTTCGAGAAATCGGACGAGGGTCCCAAGCAACTTCGCCTTCAAGCCCGGGAAAATCCATCGAACCGTGGTTCCAGACGTCTCGACCTTGGGCTTTGTCAGCAGAACGACGCAGAAGTGAGTGATACAACCCCTCTGTGTTCTCTCGTATAATGAGCATATCGACCATTCCGGGTTTCCAAACTTGAGAGAATTCACCATGAATATTGTGAAGGATGCCTTCGTACAATCGAATCGGGCGAACATTCGCGTAGAGATCCAGGCCACTGCGGATGCCAAGGATGACCGAACCACCGGCCAAATCCCCAGATTCGGTGACGACGCCTGGCCACCCGACGGCCCCCAGTAAGATGGCGTCCGCCTCGTCACGGCAGAATTCAAAACTCCCTTCTGGCCATTCTTCGCCAGTATCAAGATAGTGTTGACCGCCACAAGGAATCTTATTGATCTCAAATGAAAGAGGGGTGAGGTCTTCAGTGATTTTCAGCACCTTTTGGGCCTCAATCATGACATCCCGGCCGATGCCGTCCCCGGGAAGCAAGGCCAAGGTATAGGATGTCATGAAGCACGCCAATCGTTCCCCCTACATGAATGGGTGCATCCGTTTGTCCACTCAGAAAAGTCAGTGCGCAAACGAACTCTTCATGTACCGTCATTACACCGTTCGTGAAGATGTCCGGAAATCCTCCAGATCATGATGAGCGGCCACGCTTGGATGCTTCGACTCTGCCAGAGGAGTTGCAACGTCTGTGGGACACCATGCTCCGCCTCGACCCGGATTGGGACATGAATGATTGGCTGATTGAACGAGCCAATGAGGAAATGAAAATCATCGAGGCGAACTTGGGTCGAGAGAAGATGCGATTGGAACAGCGAATCTCTCGATTGGAAGCGCTCGCAAACCGAATCGGTCGAGATATTGAACTCGACGAAGGAGGCACCCGCCAGTGCAATCTGTTCGATGCGTTCGGCCCCAATCCTCCCGATGAAGATTACGACGATTTAGAAGAGGGAGCTTGGGAATTGCACCCAGCATCAGCACATCTGAATTACCTTCCCGATGATATTGGAGATGATCCTCTGCTTGCGGTCTGCGCACAGGCCATCCTGCTCCACATTGAAGACAGTGCCGGGAAGGGAGAGTTGCCAGTGACGTTGGAAACATTGGGAGTTACCCTTCTCAGTCGAGGAATCGAATCAGATGAATTGGTCGAGGCTCTCGAATGGCTGCTTGAACAAGGCAGCATCGTCGAAGTGGCTGAGAACGAATTCATCCTCGATTAGAGAGGGTCCCCGGGACCCCCCACGATTCTCCCTATAGGTAATCAGACACAGAATATACTGATTGGGATGTCTCGACTGGTGTCTGTTTTAGCGGGTATCGCGGCAGGAATCTGGTTAACAATCATTCTCGGCGAACCAACCCTTGGTGCCATCGTTGGCACCTATGTCGTGCTCTTGTTTGAATTGCCGAGAAGTGGGGCGGAAAAACGACGGCTGCGACATGTCATCAACGGACAATATCTGCGGCTGAAAGACACAGGTGTACAGATTGGACGGATGAATGGTCAGCTACAGACCCAGAAGCAAGAACTCAACTCCGTTCGTTCTGAACTTGAGCGACGGGATTCTGTGGGTGCGCCAGAAGCGCGGAAATTGATCGAGAGTCAGCGGGAGACTCTGCAAGCACAAGCCAGGGCAATGGAAGAAGCACAGCGATTGATCCAAGCACAAGAATTGATGCTCGCGCAATTTGAAGAGAGAACAGATGATGTCAATCGCCGATGGGATGGGATGATTCTAACAATGCAAAACGTGCTCGGCTCCCAATCCAGCGAAGCGCATCAAGCTCAACGTAAACTGGCTGATGAAAGTGGAAGACTGACCGAGGCTTTCGCCGAACAAAGTCGAGAGATGCAGCGAACGATGAGTGATCTGTTGCATCGCTTGGCACTTGAGCCGAGGACATCGAATGTTTCCGTTCAAGATTCAGTGGTGGTGAGTGGCTCTGAAGATATGTCTAGGAGCGTCAAGGTACCAGTCATCTCGCAACGACCTTCGCGAAAACCCCCCAAAATTCCTGAGTTGCTACTCAAGGCACGCCCAATAATCAGCGAGAATGACGATAATTGGATAGAAGCCTTCAACGCAGACTTCGCCTGAGACCTCTATGTGTCACGTGAAGAACTGGTCTGGGTCGGTGCGGCTCCACTCGCCGCTGACGAGATGGAGAAGTTACGCCGAGGGCTCGTTCTACAACGAACAGTGGTCTGGGTACCTTCAGGCTTGATCACCGCGATGTTGCTTCTCTATCTGTTCAATCTCTCCCTCTCTTCTCCAGAATCGATTGTGGCACTTTCGTCCGCGTTATTGGTTGGACTCATATTGGGACGAATCTCTGGCAGACAGCGGTACAATCAATTTCAGAATGCATTGTTGGAAGGTCTCGACATCGCACCGAAAGCGGTTCGATGCAACCAGTGGAACCAATTATATTATGCAATTGAGACCTTTTTACCTGGGAAACACGAATCGAACTCCGATCAGAACGTACCAATACTGCTTCAGACAGCCACAGAAATCCATCAAGTACACTCCGATAGGTGTGGTCATCTGGGTAGATTGAACCACTGCAGTTGGTCTGCGTATGTTCACGATATGGCCCGAGGCAATGAACGTCATTTCTTGGAAAAGGTGCCCGACCAAAAATATATCGGATGTGTTCTGACCGGGTATCCCGAAGCAGCTAATTTTTCACTTCTACATGGTGATCTCTAGTTTCATAATACTCTGTTTTATCAGGGTAAAAGGTACCTAATCGATTTCGAGAAAGGTATGTTTGGTGACAAGGAGTTCGACCTGGTGGCCTCCTACTACGAACAATCCCTTTCACCAAAAATGCTGGACATCATAATTGAGGTTACAGGTTA
>CAXEUI010000022.1:0-9976 GCA_963999335.1 uncultured Candidatus Poseidoniales archaeon | reverse complement strand
CGACGCGCCCACCCATTCCTCTTGCCCGACATTGAAGGAGGTTGCGGCAGCCCGCAGCGTCACCCTGATGACCTATTGCTGATTCACCTCCCCTGTTCCGATGCAGAGTGATGACGGTGGTGTGAACCTCCCTCGCCCCTATGGAGAGGGTTACGAGTTCGATGATGGACTGGAAGATTTGATTGCCGACCGCCTGAATCGCATGGAGAGAGGGCGTCGGTTCTGGGGCCGTTTGGCGAACACTTGGTTGTGGACCCTCATTCGCAATTTCATCCCAATATTGGCCATTTTCACAGCGATTGCAGTGATGGCCATCCCCGAAATCATCGATCCTTCATTGGCTGCAATCGTCACAGTCTTGTTCATTCTTGCTTTCATTGCCCCATCTGTCATTGCCAGTAATTTTTCTCTCTGGGTTGGTTTGGACCGCCTCGGAGCCAGAGGCCGTGCCCGGGGTGAAAGAGATAGCAGCATCGAGCGAATCCTCAACACACTTACAGAATCGCGTCTCCACGAACACATGCGCTTCAGCAATCTCTTGACCTTTAGTTTCCTTCTTTGGCTTGCAGATCGCTTTCCAACGGGAGATGAGACCCGTGGACTGTTGCTGGTGGCCAGTATCTTGGCAGCAAGCATTGCGGTCGTCCATTCAATCTTGGTCGAACGCCGCACCCCGAATCACTCTGACGATTTGCCATTTCTTGTTCATCATGCACCCAGTCAACACAAGAGTACGTTACAGAATCCATTGACTGAGATCCTCCTCGCCCACCTTGATCCAGAAAGTGCCACTAGATTTGCACGATGGAGGGAGAGCCTCGAAGCCAAATTCAAGAAGAGAACGAATCCAAATCATGCGATTGAACACGTTCTTCACTTGATTCATCTGAATGGACAGAATATGCTCTCACATCATCAACTCATTCAGGAATTTGAGAAACTCGTTGGCCCCAAGGCAGTCGAATCCACAATTCTCGAAAACCCTCACCTCGACCTTCCAACACTTTCCAGGCTCATGGGACATACTCGGGCGTGGCAGAGCGATTTGTTCCGCCAGATGGATCGTCTACAGTTCGGCCTCATGGATCACAATGAATCCATTGCTGGCCATTCATGGCGTTTGGACGCAAGCCTTCCCCTCCGTTGTGGTGAATCGCGAGGCGACCTGTTCGTCATGGTCAACAATTTGGGTTCTGATTCAATCCCCATCGAACTGGAGGTACACGTTCCCGATGGACAACCATCTAGGCAGAGTTTCAGATTGACACCCACTCCAATGACCCCCCCTGATCATCCTTTGCCCATGTGGTCGAATGATGAAGAAGACGTCGTCACTTGGCTTAGTAATCTGGTCGGCGCCGCCCATGTTCTCTGGCTCGGTGTTGCATGGGCAGACGACATCGAAGGTCGTCGACCGGTCCGAATCACCATTCGCCATGTCGATGGACAAACGATCAGTTCGGACACACTCTGGACCGAGGTCTACCCACGTTCAAGTGGCGGTGAATCATTGCGCCGCAGAATGAACGTCGCCCGAACGGTCGCCCGACGTTGGCAGAATCAGGCCATCGCGCATAGCGACCGTTCAAAGTTCGTCGCACCGTAGGTGCGAAGACCATCAGGGATGCATCACAGGGGGTGCGTTTATGATGCCCCTTCAGTTGGACAAGACCACTCGGTGATGTCATGCAGGCTTGGGATGTAATCATCGTAGGCGGAAGTGTTGCGGGTCTTCGTGCTGCCATCGCAGCATCAGACGAAGGAGCAACGGTAACCGTTCTGAGCTCAGCATCTCCTTCCTCGTTCACAGATGACACAATGAGTTGCGGTTTGGCAACATCTTCAGGAGAGGTTGATTCCTCCACTCATGCTGCGGATACCAAGCGCGTCGGGGCAGACTTGTGTGAGGACGATGTCGTCGCAGCCTCCACGAATTCAGCGGTGGATCACCTTGGTGAATTGGAGCGTTGGGGCCTGAATCTCCGTCGTGATCGAAATGGAGCACCTCACTTGGGTCAATTGCCTGGACAAACCAATCCACGAACTGCAAGTACGGGCGATTCAACGCTCCGCGAAATCCGCTCAATCCTTGAAGAACAGTGCATCAAACGAAACATTCCTCGTCGAGGCGACGTCGAAGTTCTTGACATCGTGATGAAGGGTGGCCGCGCGAGCGGATTGATTGCATTGGATGTCCAATCTGGTGAGATGTTCAGCATCCAATCGAAATCCATCCTATTGGCTGGTTCTGGCTTCCAGAGTGCTTGGAATGGTGATGGAATCGCAATGGGAACATCTGCTCATCTTGCCCTTCGCTCGGGCATCCCTCTCGCAGATCTCGAATTCACATCCATGCACCCCCTCACCGTCGTTGAAACTGGTCTTTGCCTACCACTTGATCTGCTTGGAGCAGGCGGCATCGTGATTGGCTCTGATGGCCAACCGATGGCCACCGACGATGGACCGGATGCACTTGCTCAGACCATCATTTCCGCAGGTGGCGCTTCGTTGAATCTCACTGGAATTTCACGTACAGATTCACCCTGGTTCGCAGGGGTTGCAGAATCATTGATGTCGCGCTGTGGCATTGATTGCACAAGGGAGTCAATCCCCCTCATGCCAATTGCGGGACCCACCATTGGAGGCATCCCCACCGATGCATCAGGCAATGTCATCAATGGTTCATGGAACACCGTCCTCTCTGGCCTTTTTGCCGCCGGAGACGCCGCTTGCTCAGGCTTACATGGAGCCGCCCTGAACAGCGGGGATCATCTTCTCGGCGCCCTTGCCAGCGGTGCGACGGCAGGAACCTCAGCCGCTGAACACGCTTCAAACTCAAAGCATTCCGCATCGAGTGAGATTTCAATCGCGTTGTCAGAAGCCCACCACCTGTATGATTCCATATTGACAGCAGTCGACTCAGGCGGCGCCAGTTCAGGGACCATTCAATCGAGTTTGGCCATGACAATGCGCGCACACATGGGTCCAGAACGCAATGCAGCAGGATTGTCCACTGCGGCTGCGGCAATTCAGGAACTTCAACAGACGAAATTGAGCATCACTGATTCAAGTCCCGTGATGAATACAGAAATGGTCTCTATGTTGCGAACACAAGGCCTGTTATCTGTGGCTTCAGCAGCGGTTTCGGCTGCAATGGCTCGCGAAGAAAGCCGAGGGACCCACGTCCGAACAGATCACCCCGATACCGATGCAAATCAAGCCAAACACTCACTGTCTGGCAATGATGGCAGGGTGACAAGCCTCACTCTCCGTAGTTGATTGCTTCTCTGTAGCAGCCAACGATAAGAGGCTAGGTCTACTTCCGTTAAACAATGGGTCAGTGGCAAGGCATCGCCATTCTAATGGCAATTTTGATGATTTTAGTCATCATCCCATCAACGCCACCAGACGAAATTGAAAATTCGCGCTTCGTACCTGATATCGCCATTCCTTCTCATCCACCCTGTCCAGCCGGAAGTGATTGTGCCGAAGTCCATACTTGTTCCAACGAACAACCCCCGTCTCCAATTGAATTTGAGACGAACTGGACCGCCACGGGCTCCAATCGAATGATGTCCTCTCCACATGTAGTGGAGTTGACAGGAGACGGCATTCTGGATATCGTGGTTGGAACTGGAATTGAGGAAGAAATCACAGGCAGCATCATTGCACTGGATGGGTCAAATGGCACACTTCTCTGGGAGATCAGTGCTTCAGGCGAAATGTTTGCATCCGCCCAGTTCGCTCACCTCGATGGCGATGAGACCTTGGACGTGATTCTGGGGGGTCGAAATCATCAACTCTTGGCCGTCAGTGGTTCGGATGGTACCCTCATTTGGACATTCGATTCAAGCAATGATGAGCGAGAGCAGTGGTATCAATTCTACACAGGACAATTCGTCGATGATCAGAATCAAGATGGTGTATTGGATTGGTTAACTTCGAACGGAGGGGATCCAACCAAATTACCGGGGGAATCTCGTGACAGTGGGTATCTAATGATACTCTCAGGAGCAACCGGTGACATTCTCGCTGTGGTCGATACACCCGATGGTCGAGAGACATACATGTCCCCTCTCGTTTACCAGCCACACCCCGAAATGGAACTTGAAATCCTGTTTGGTACCGGTGGAGAAACTTGGGACGGGGGTTTGTGGACCACCTCAATCAGTGAGATTATGGCAGGGGATATTTCCAACGCCTATCGAATCGTGGATTCAATCCCCAATGTCGCCAAGGGCGTGTTGGCACCCCCTTCAATTGCCGATATGACACTCGATGGGATTCAAGATATCGTTGTCAGTACATTTGATGGTCGCTTGATTGCAATCGATGGTCGGAATTACACTGAAATCTGGTCCGTCGACGTCAAAGATCACGCACAAGGCGGCGCGATTACCGATGCTGAGTCATGGGCTTCTCCAGCCATTGGGTACTTCACCGATGACGCTGTACCTGACGTGTTCGCACATTATGTCATCGGCGCATTCCCGGACTACACTGCATCGATGACCCTGCTAATCGATGGAGCGACCGGCCAAGTCCTTTGGCTGGAAGACACTGAACACACCCATTTCACCAGCCCTATCGCCGTCAATCTGGATGGAGACGGTCGAGACGAAGTTGTGATGATTCGAGGCGCTGGTGAACTGTTTGTTGGAACAGGCCACACATTCTACCATCAGGCATCCATTTTCGATTCTTGTCAAATGGAGCAAAACGAGCTCTATAACCGAAGTGAGGTGAGCATCGGGACCCCTACCATTGTCGATTTGGATATGGATGGCAATCTGGAGATGATTGCAACAACGACCACGGGTTATGCTTCACCAACCGCATCTTGGACAGTCACACGAATGGAACTGAATGCGACCACACCTGAACATCTCAGTTGGGCCGCATATCTGGGCACAGATTACGACGGCGTCCTTGAGTCGGATTGATGATGCATAGCAGCATCCGACATTCATGGAGGAGCCGACCCTGTTCACGAAAATCATTCGTGGTGAGATTCCATCATCCAAGGTTGCTGAAGGCGATTTGTGGTATGCCTTCCTCGACATTTATCCTCGACGTGTCGGACACACACTGGTTGTCCCCAAAGAGCAGGCCCAGCGTATTGCAGACCTCTCCCCAGAAAGCTGTCTGGGACTCATGGAAGGCGTTGTCGAAGTCCAACGCCGCCTCACAGCAGAGTTTGGCACCCGTGATTTCTCCGTCGGGATTCATGATGGCCCAACCGCGGGTCAAGAGGTCCCTCACGTACACATCCACGTATGCCCGAGAACGTTCGGAGATGGCGGCCTCACTTTGCTTGCTTGCTGGCCAGATTCCCCCCCACCAGGCGGGGATCCTGATTTTGCAGCACTTTCAACACTCTCTGAGCGCTTACAGTCTCATTGAAACCACGATTTAGTTGGGTGATCCGATGACAGCCAAGACCGTTCAGTCCGGAGATGACGGCGCTGTGGATCATCATGGCGAGGTCCTCCCCACACTCTCTAAGCGCGCATCTCACATTGATGTTGAGAGGATCGAAAGAAAGAGACGACACTCATCCAAACCCGGTGAACACCCGGGGGTCATCTGGTTCTATCGAATGATGCGAGGACTGAGTCGTATGGCCATTCATCAAAATTTTCGAACCATCGAGGTCACTGGTCAGGAGCATATCTCGAAGGACGCAGGCATCCTCACGGTTGGTTGGCACACCAACGGAGTCATCGATCCGATCTCTCTTGTCGTCACTCAACCGAAGATGTTCGTTTTCGGTGGACGTCATGATTTGATTACAGGCCCGGTCATCGGACCATTGTCATCTCTCGCGGGGGCCCAACCCGTCATTCGCCAGGCTGAACTTGCTCGAGGAGGGACATCGAGTGAAATCGCAGCTCGCATCAATTCCAAGACGATGTTGACACTCGCAGAATGCATCGCGCATGGCCATGGGACGGCACTGTTTCCTGAAGGAACCTCTCATGAAGATGCGAAAATGAGACGCCTTCGCACAGGTCCGATGCGTTCAGTCATCGCTGCAAATTCAATTGCCCATGAGAAAGGACTCCCTTCACCACATCTTCTCCCGGTTGGCCTTCATTATCGTACGCAGTGGAATTTCAGAACCGATGCGTGGTTTGAGTACGGTGAACCCATCCCCCTTGTTGATTCGATTCATCCTGAGGAGGATCGCGCACGTCTGATGAAGGGTGAATGGGTGGAAGCGCCAGCAGACATTGTCAACAAATTACGCGATCAGGTCCGAGATCGCCTCACTCCCATGACGCCTGACGCGTCAACATGGGACGAGCATCGTGCTTGGCACGTCATGGGCCAACTTCGAGGCATTTCTGAGGGGCAGAAGCCCACTTCTTGGCGGGAAGAGGTTCTTGCTGCACGCACGGTTCGCGATGAAATCCGCAATGGTGACAGTACCTTGACATCGTTGCAGCCGGTCGCACACCGAATCGGTGAATCCCTTCATTCTGCAGGACTCGATGGTAGGGCGCTTGATTCACAGGGCCTGCGCAGACCGCAAATGTCGGAATATCTTGCCGTGATTCCCGCGTTATTACTGGCCCTTATTTCTGCACCATTGACATTGTTCGGAAGCGGCGGGATGATTCTGATTGGCAAAGTGCTTGGAGACAACACCGATGAGGGGCTTGATGCTCGCGCATCGTATCATTTCCTCGCCTCACAACTTGGACCGCTAATCATCTGGCCCATCCCGATTGTAATATTCGTCATTGTAGCGCTCGTTGGCCCGTGGTCGTTCGGCCTATTGCAAGTCTTCCTCATCGCTGCATTGCTCCCATTCGCATTCCATTTATCGAACAAGGTCGCCATCCTGGCCTGGAATCTACACGTCACGTCACGTGACGCACGCCACCTCAACCGCCTCCGTCATGATTCCGAATCACTGGTGATTGTCAAAGACATCACGGATTTGCTCGCTGCGCTGAAATAGGTCGGCGTCCGCCACACACCCATGGCGGCCCGCGACATCGAGGAGAATGTACGGAATTGGTTGTCGGGTGAAGGCCTTGAAATCAGGGAACGAGAAGACCCTCGTGCCGACTTTCATTTTCTCGTGAGATATCCCCCCACCAAACATGGACATCTGTTCAATGTCTTGTCTCCCAAGGAGCGTAACTTGCTGGTGGTCTCGAGTGTGACGCAAGTTGATGCAGGTCAACAGGATCAGATGACAAAGCATGCGAACGACGATCCTGAGGGGTGGGAAGAATGGCTCCACGAAACTCGTCTTCAACTCACACGCTCACATGTGGATTGGGTGTTGCATGTCGGTCATGGGGAAGGCAAACCTGGGCCTCTTCAAGCGTTCAATCTCTCGATGCCCACATGGTTTGATGGCGTCACTCAGAACGAAGTGATGCAGACACTCCGCCGCTTGTGGCTCTCCAAGTTATCCATTATTCATGAAATCAAGTTCTCGTATGGCCCCGGTGTCGGAAAACCGGGTCCGGTTGATGATTGGGCCAAAGGTGGACCCCGGCCCGAGCCCGATACAGCCCCTTCAACCAAAGAAGTCGAAACAGACGATACTGGTGGTTTCGGGACAGGATTCGATCCCTCAGAATGGGTCTGAACTCCCTCACGCGTACGCTCGCGCGAATCTGACCGCAGAGGGTTTCGGTTAAGTAGGAGAGAAATAGCGTTTCCAAAGCGCTGGAGACGTTCTCCGGGGGTCGAACAATATGAACAACAAACATGGCAGCATCACAATGGTGATGATTTTCTTGATGAGCACGCTATTGATTGCATACACACCACCTGTTGCTCAAGGTGCATCTGTCGTCATTACCGACGCAGTGCAACTTGTAGATGGTGGAGCAGTCAACGAACGAATGGCAGCGATAACAAGTGACAGTGAAGGCAATATTCACGTCATCTGGACTCGCAATACACAGCATCTGTATTACTCGATGCTTGATCCTCGGGCGCAGACCGTCATTGATGTCACGCAGATTTCCAACGGCGGTGGACACCGCGCATGGCACCCCGATGTCGCAATCGATTCGGAAGACCGTGTTCACGTCACTTGGGCAAACAAAGGCAGCCAGCATGAAATCCTGTATACACTACTCGACCCTAGTTTGGATGATCAGGACGGCACCTCTGCAGATGATGGCGTTATTTCGATTGTTCAAGACACAGAAATCTCCAAACGGCAACAGAATCGCGATTGGCCGGCCATCGCAGTCGACAGTCAGGACAATGTGCACATTGTTTGGGAAGATTCCTATGACCGATTCGACAAGTATTTCCAACAGCCACAGATTTACTACAAATTCCTAGAGATTGATGAAGCATCACGTGAAGCAATCACGGCGATTGACAGTACGCTACTGACCCCGATTATTGGCCACAAAGGCCACCCAGATATTGCAATCGATGCGGATGATTTCGTGCAGATTGCATGGG
The DNA here is from genome assembly GCA_963999335.1 of uncultured Candidatus Poseidoniales archaeon. GTDB lineage: Archaea > Thermoplasmatota > Poseidoniia > Poseidoniales > Thalassarchaeaceae > MGIIb-P. The sequence continues at coordinate 1,531 of CAXEUI010000022.1, read as the reverse complement.
ACGATACTCGCGGTGGAAAGGTGGAGATTGTTTCAGCAATCGATACATCAGGTTCCATGTATTCAGAATGGGCTGACATGTGTGTCGTATTCTACGGCGGCACATGGTCCAATGGAGGTACATTCCCCGGAATCAAGCCTATGCTTGAAGAGGCGAACATCTCGGTATTCGAAACATTGTATGCATTGGGTGGATATTTCCCAAGTGCTGCAACAAGCGGTGCATGTTCTAGTCCACCTCACCACGAGAACCCACGAAACAATCACCTTACGCTAGGAGATGACTCGGGTGGCCTCATCAAACTACACTCAACCATCTACAATGGTGGCGCACAAAGTGGCGGTTACCAAGGTGAAGATTGGGGGCCAGGAAGTACTTGGGCATGTTTGTCTTGGATAGATGCACAAGGCACTGTACCCGGCAATCCCCCAACAACTCACGACCACCACTGGAATCCGAATGCAACCAAGATTGTCATTCCAATCAGTGACGAGGGACCCAAGGGCGGAGATCCACCCCAACAATCTGATGACATTGCCAGTATCAACGAAGCACACGATGCGTGTGTGAATGCAGGCGTCATCCCTGTAGGAATATATGGGTCTTCGTGGGGCCAGAACAATCAGGTCGCAAGTCACATGAAGGATCTAGCACAGTGTCCCAACGGACAGGTCAATATGAATCCACGAATCTGCCCAGGTTCAACGACTCGAAACACCGATGCTGGCGGACAAGTGTATGCTTTCCCCGCATCTGGAGCCAACGCCATGGCTACATTGGTTGAGGCAATGGTTTTCCTAGCAACCAACAACAGTCGTGAAATCTACATGACTGTTCTTGATCCATACTCAAAGATTCAGAATCCTGAACCCGGTTGGGTTTACGGAACATCTGGAACAAATGAAGCGAACAATCGCTACACGGAGGACCTCGGTCCCAGCCAAGATGCGAATGGGTATGGCCACCTTGTCGTGGTCAATGATACGCGCGTAACTCTGGATGACGCATTCAGCCTTCATCCCTCTCTCGCGATCGATAACAGTGGAGACACCCACCTTACATGGATGGACACCCGCGACTATGGTTTTGACAAAGACGACAATTACGAGGTCTACTATAGCCGCCTTCGCCTCCGCGGTTCAGCAGAATGGGACGGCGTTTCAGGTGGCTTGCCCACTTACGGCATCAAGAAAATCGTCGATACCAGAATTTCCTATGTTGAGGGATATGCCAATATCAACCCGAATGATCCTTGGCGAGCCTCGTCGTACATGCCACAGGTTCTTGCGGACAATCAGAACAACGTCCACATCTCATGGCTTGAGAATTCAAACACGTCTCAAGGCGAGTCCATCATGTACACGCGTCTGAATCACACCAATGATGTATCAGATTGGCCATTGAACAGCATTGCAGCAGCCGTACTTGATCCCTGGGAACGCGTTGATGTGACCGAATGGCACAGCGATAAGTTGGGCCCCAACAATGGCCGTGCGCCTGATCTTTCGCAACCACCAGCGTTTGCAAATGA
>CAXEUI010000021.1:0-10073 GCA_963999335.1 uncultured Candidatus Poseidoniales archaeon | reverse complement strand
CCCAGTCATGGGCGACCAGCGTGACCTGATCGAATACGGCTTGATTCCCGAATTCGTTGGACGACTGCCCCTGTTGGTCAGTTTAGATGCCCTTGATGAATCTGCTCTCGTACGAATCCTAACCGAACCCAGGAATTCTCTTACCGATCAGTATTCAGCACTCATGAAAACGGAAGGGATTAGTTTAACCTTTACCGATGACGCGATTGAGGAGCTTGCCAATTGCGCACACCGAGTCAATCAGTCGGCACAGAATATTGGAGCACGCCGGTTATACACGATGATGGAGCGACTGCTCGAAGAACTGAGCTTTGAGGCGCCCAACATGAAAACAGGCCGCGTGGAAGTCAACGGCGCTTACGTCAAAGAACGCCTGCACGAAATTACCGACGACGAAGATCTCACTTTTGCCGAAATGACCTCTGAGGAAAAATCCGCTTGCAGCCACCGGGGCAGGGCGCTACGCGCCCTCTATGATTATCTCGATGAGAACGGAGCCTAGCGTCGGCATCCCTAAGACAGGCGCTCAAGTGGATGGGTTGGAGGCGCCGACATGGTCACGTTCAAGCGATTGATGTTGTGGTTCTCCTTATTCACTGGCGTCTTGGCCTTCTTGGTGCTTGCTGGAAATCTGAGCCCCAAGGAGCAGATGATTTTCGGGGCTTCCCTCCTGCTCCTCATCATCTTCCTGATGGGTACCGGCGGTGGGCGCAAAGTCGAACGCATTCGACATCGATCTGAGGTCGAGGAAGAAGAATCGGAATCGGATCCCGAACAAGAACTCCCTGCACCCGTTCAATCCGAAGAGGATGCATCGGCTCGACGAGATGCCAAATTGTCACGCAGTCGCAGTGGAGAGCCTGAGCCCGAACCCGATGAGCCCGAAGTCGAGGAAGTGGTGGTCAGTCTCGCTGATGATGAGGTCTCGGTAACGGTGATTGAAGAAAACGTCCATGTCGCTGAGGAATTCGTTGCTGAAATTGACGCTGAATCCATGGAAGAGGCCGACATCGAGTCATTCATCGACGACCGTCGAGGCCGTCATGCCCTGATTCGCCGTCGCATCGAAGCTCGCCGCCGTGAGCAACTCGCAGACATTCGCTCTGAAACAGCCAAAATCTACCAGTCCGCTGATGAGTCAGAGGACCTTCTCACATTGGTGGGCTCCGAAAACCATGGACACACCGTTCTTGAAATCTCAGAAGACCTGCCGGCAGGCAGCCCGGTCGGTGCAGTATTCGCCCGAATCGACGAGACTCGAATCCTCAAGATCCGTCTGCCACTGGATCAAGGATACATCGCCAGTTCAGAACCCTTGCCTGAACTGCCACCGCTACCGGACCTTGGTGACCTGCCTCTTCCCCCACCACCTGAAATCGGGGATTTGGCCCCACCTCCCCCTGCGTCCACTTCGAAGTTGGATGCGCTGCGAGACGAAATGGACGAGTAATTTCTCAAACCATAGAGTTGAGAAGTATGGCGCCTACGGCGCCACATGAGCGCCCCTCCTGAATCCGATGTGCTTCAAATCGAAAATGTCCCAGCCAGCGCTTCCAGTCCATCAGGTGGAGTCGTGTCTGTATGGACCATCAATCGCCCAGACAAATTGAATGCGTTGAATGCCGAAGTGAATTCAGCCTTGAAATCCGCAAGTTCATGGGCAGAAGCAGACGATACAGTTCGTGTCATCATCATCACTGGGGCCGCTCCCAATGAGCCACCTGAAGGCAAGCGACCCAAGCCGAACTCGTTTGCTGCTGGCGCTGACATTTCAGAGTTTACGGGGAAATCCAGCGAGGATATTCGCCCAATCTTCGACGACAATCCTTGGGACGCCATCTGGGACCTGACCAAGCCAACCATTGCGATGGTCCATGGTTTTGCACTGGGTGGGGGTGCCGAACTCGCGCTTTCTTGCGATTTGCGTCTGGCCACGCCTGACTCAAAATTCGGAACTCCTGAGATCAATCTTGGTCTCATTCCGGGTGGTGGCGGAACGCAGCGCTTGTGTCGATTGATTGGATATGGTCGAGCCATGGAAATGGTGATGGGTGGAGAGATGATTGATGGTGAAGAAGCCCATCGAATCGGCCTGGTCAATCATCTTGTTGACGGGGATGAACTGTTGCAGAAGACGATGGCGATCGCCCAGAATTTGGCGAGCAAATCTCCCCACACCATTCGCGTGGCAAAAGCTGCCGTTCGTGCGGCTTTGGAACAATCCTTCAGCGCAGGCATTCAGTCAGAACGAGATTTATTCTGTGCACTGTTTGACACAGCCGACATGGAAATCGGTGTCAAAGCCTTCCTCGATCGGGATACTGCTGAGTGGACTGGGGCTTGAGAATGACTGAAGATGCACTGGTCAAGACCAAGGATCTCGGCAAACGATTCGGTGATTTCGTCGCCTTGCATCCTCTCGATGTTGTGGTACACGCAGGCGAATTCTTCGGTGTCTTCGGACCGAATGGTGCTGGAAAATCCACTTTCATCAAACTTCTCACAGGCCAATTATCTCCTTCTCTGGGCAGCGCCACAGTATTGGGTACGAATGTCGCTCTTGATCCTCAGAAGGTCAAGGCGAATGTGGGCATCGTTCCTGAATCTGAGAGCCCGCCATCGTACCTTACATCAGCCGAATATCTCGACTTCGTATGTCGCATTCGCGGCATTCCAGACATCGAATCAAAAGTGGATTACTGGTTGGATTGGTTCGGGATTGAGGAGAAGCGTGAATCCCTCTGCAAGGATCTCTCAAAGGGTCAACGACAGAAGGTGATGCTTGCCGGTGCCTTCATCCACGAACCTCGTCTTTTATTTCTCGACGAGCCATTCGTCAATCTGGACCCCATCTATCAGAGAAAATGTCGAGAGTTGCTGATGGAGCATATCGCACAGGGAGGTACCATCTTCCTTTGTTCTCATATTCTTGAGGTCGCCGAACGGATGTGCACCCGCGTTGCGGTCATCGACCAAGGTCGTGTTCTAGCCGCGGGAACCCTTGACGATCTTCGTGAAGATCCGAGTGAGGATCTTGAGGACATATTCATCCGACTCGTGGGTGTTTCGATGGAAGAGATTGAAGCCCAAGTTCGTACGGATGAGGAGGAGTGAACATGTATTCCGGCTTGAGAGAGCCGCCCACTTTCGCGATTTCGTTTCAATCGAATTTCAGAATGATGTTCAGGGAAGAATGGCGGCAGAATGTCGATTTTGCTCAGAAGCGTCACATCATGATGTTCCCGGTCATGCTCGCACTTGTGACGATGATTATCACTGTTGGTTTGCGATTTTTGACCGGTGATGCGGGGATTGAATCATACTACGATACGCAGATGGCAGCCGATGCACAAGCTGAGAAGGCATTCACATGGGCCGAATTGAAGATTGGTTTGCATCTCTCCTTGTTCATGTTCAGTCTCGGCATGGGTTCGTTTGCATTCATTGGCCGGAACATGGTGAGTCAACGTGGCAGTGGCAAGTCATACTTGCTTGCAGGTCCCGCTCTATTGCCTCTGGAATTGCCGCCGGTATACCTTGCATACTATTGCAAAGAAGTCGCATTCTATCTCTGTTTGATTCTAACACCCGTTGTGGGCGGAATGGCACTTGGAATTTTATTCGGAATGATGACTGGGTTGTCCATCCCACTTCTTTGGTCGTCATTGCCCATTGTTTTGGGGTGCATACTGGTGACGATGATGCAAGGGTTGGCACTCTCCTTCTTCGCCAGCGCAGTTTGGTCAAGATCCTCACTCGGTGCTTTGTTGGTTCCTCTCGGCGCAGTCGGTGCCGGCGTCATTGTTGCCATCGACATCATTCCTCTTGAATCGGCCATCCTCGGTCTTCAAGTTCAACTCAATCACAACTTGCTATTGCTTCCTCTGGCGGCCATATCATCACTGCTAATCGCCACAGTGGGTGCCCATCTTGTTCCCGACGATTTTGAAATTCGAGTCACGACCCGAACCGAACTTTTTGTTCCCGTTCATCGCCAACTATTCTTCCTTGGAAATGGGCAAATCCGCACCTTGGTCGCCAAAGAGATGGTCGATGTCTGGCGCTCAGGCACGATGTTCAAGATGCTTGGTTCGTATTGCGTGCCACTGTTGTTCCTTCTGGCGTTGGCTTGGATGGCTGATTTCGCACGCTTCCCAATTCCGTTTAATCTGCTGTCTTACGCACCCTTTCTCGGATTCTTCGGATTCAATTTCTATTCTTGGTTGAACGCCGTTGACAGTCCCGATTTCCTCAATGGGTTGCCTGTCCGGGTGCCACAATTGTTGCGAGCCAAAATCCTGGTCTATTTCATCATGACAACTTGGATTTCTGTGTTGTTCCTCATATTGATGGCGTACCTTCTCGATCAGTGGGCTGGATTGTTGCCTGCACTGTTGGTGATGATTGCCAATTCTGTGTATATCGTCGCCCTCAGTGGTCTACTCATGGGACTCCGCCCCAACAAGGCCATCTTCGATACTCAGATCATGGCGATATTCTGGGTGGCAACCGTCATTCCTCTGGTCTCCCTTTTCCTCCTCTCTTTTACCCAAGGCGACATGTCGCTTTACGCCAATCAGTGGGCGCAAGTCGAATCCGGTGGATTTGATGCAACCTCCCGTGGTTATGATTCATCTGAGGCCGAAGCATCGTTTGGTGGGATTGTCGCCATTTCCCTCGGATTGCTCGCCTTGGGCGGCACATTCCTCTTGATGCTAGAGCGGCGATGGGGTCGAGCCGCCTTTGAGAACTGAAATCCCTCTGTTTTTCCATTGTTTTCACTTGTTTCGGCGAAGTTCAATTATCGAAGACTAGGGAGGGAACCTATGGTTCCCTGCGGAATCTTATAGTGTACGGAGCAGCATCCGACAATCAAGGGCCGGAGGTATCGAGAATGGCGCAGAGAGGAGGGGGTGGCCGACGAGGGCGTCAGCGTCGCCAACAAGTGCAGTATGAAGAGCTCGACAAATATCCGGTATTGCCGCCGCATGCGTTTGCCAGAATCGTTCGTGATCTGCGTACTTTGAACATCATTTACCAAGTGATTGAGCCACCATTGACCAAGAAGGAAGAAGGGGTGCGTTCAGAGATTATGGACATCTTTGTTCAGGCTCTGACCGCCGATATCACCGAGATTGATGCCAATCCGGAACTCTATCTTCGCGCCGCAATGGATCAGATTGTGAAATCCTATCGATTGAAGGTCAACAAGAAATCGCGTTCGAAGATTTTCTACTACCTCAAGCGCGACCTCATCGGCTACGGTCGCATGGATGTCCTGATGAACGACGCCAACGTGGAGGACGTGAGTCTTGACGGAACCAACATCCCCATCTTCGCCTATCATCGAAAGTTTGAATCTACCGAGACAACCATTTCCTGGCCCAATGATCAAGAATTGGAATCTTATGTGATTAAACTCGCACAGCGATGTGGCAAGCACATTTCTGTCGCAGAACCGCTACTGGACGCCACACTGATGGATGGTTCGCGAATCGTCATGAAATTGGGACGTGAAGTGTCTACGCGAGGTTCGACATTCTGTATTCGGCGATTCCGTGAGGATCCGTTCTCGCCGTGTGACATCGTCGCCTTCCGCACGATGACCAGCCTGATGGTCGCCTATCTTTGGATTGCATTCCAGAATGAGATTTCGATGCTGTTCGTCGGCGGTACGGCGTCAGGAAAGACAACGTCGCTGAACGCGATGTGTTTGTTCATTCCTTGGCAGATGAAGATTGTCAGTATCGAATCGACACGTGAAGTGAACATTCCGCAACCGAACTGGATTCCGGGCCTGACTCGACAGGGATTCGGCGGTGAATCCAGTGAAGGTGAAATCGGTGAGTTCGAACTGTTGAAAGCAGCACTTCGTGAACGACCTGAGTACATCATCGTCGGTGAGATTCGTGGTGCTGAAGCCTATGTTCTGTTCCAAGCGATGGCCACGGGTCACTGTTCCTACTCTACGGTTCACGCAGACTCCGTGCCGAGTCTCGTCCACCGTTTGGAGAACAAACCCATTGACATTCCACGTGTTCTGCTTCCTGCACTCGAAGCCGTGGTGATTCAGATTCAGACTCGTATCAATGGCCGCCGTGTCCGACGAGCGAAGCAACTCGTGGAGATTGTCGGTGTGGATCCTCACAGCCAAGAAGTGATTACGAATGAGGTGTTCAAGTGGGATCCTGCGAGAGACGATTACGATTTCTCAGGAAAATCCTATGTTCTAGAGAAGATCATGGTGAAGATCAATTACAGCCAAGAGAAGATGCGTCAGGAACTTCGAACTCGAAAGCGCATCCTCGACTGGATGGTCCTCAACGATATTCGAAAGTCCGCCCAAGTTGCTCAAATCATCACTGAATACTACGTTCGTCCCAATGATGTCCTTGCGCGGGTGGACGGCCTGCGCTGAACTTTCAGGTGATGGATGGTAGTTGAGAGGCGCATAACATGGCGAAGAAGAAGGACACGGGACCTCTCTTTGAGGGAATGGTCCTGACAGAGTGGCAGAAACTCTCCAACTCAATCTTCGGTGGATTGTTCCGCAAGAAGGCGCGTGCTGATAAGGACCTGATGAAAATTCTCTCACAGGCCGATATTCGCGTGATGCCGGAAGTCTACAAGGCCACCAACCTTCTATCGACGATTTTCGCTACCTTGGGTTGTATCGGCCTCTTGGCTCTCATCTTCTTGCCCGGTGCGGGGGCCATTTCATTTTATGAGAATCAGCAGACTGCAGAGACCGTTGACCCTTGCATCATCTGGGCGTTTGAGAACAAGGATGCCGTCGATTATACTCTCGGTTGGTCCGATTCGGCCAGTGGCGTTGAATATGGTGGGTGTCCATTCTATGAAACCAAAATCTTGGGAATGACCTCTCAGGTTCTGATTGTCATCGTTATTGGATTATTGGTGCCGTATGGCGCATTCAAACATTTTTCAGGCACGGCAGAGCGTAAGAAAGTGGCACGCGGGGATCGCCTTGAGAAATTCCTGCCCTATGCCGCGTCATACACTGCCGCAATGGCTGCAGCCAATGCAACTCCGGCGAAGATCTTCAAGTCGCTTGCAGCCAACGGGGATATCTATGGTGAGATCGCCTATGACTCGGCCATGATTTATCGGGACATCTCAATCTTGGGAATGGACTTGATTACAGCAATCAAGCACGCAGTCGACCGTGCGGCATCCCCTTGGTCGACAGAGTTCTTCCAAGGAATGGTCGGCACACTATCGAGTGGTGGCAACCTCAAACTGTACTTCCTGAACCGAGCAGAGCACTACGGTCGTGAGAACCGCATCCGATTGACTGTATTCCTTGAAACCCTCGGTCTGATGGCAGAATCCTACGTTGTGGTCGCTGTTGCAATGCCGCTCTTCCTCATCGTGATGCTTGTCATCATGTTCTGGGTGTCTGGGGCGGGCAGCCAGATCAGTGAGGGCATGGTTTACGGCATTGTACTCGGCCTTCTGCCGTTCATTCACATCTCCTATTCCGGATTAATTTGGTTGATGAGTGAAGAGATGAAGATGTGAGCAGGAGGTGAAATGATGGCACGTAAGAAAGAGAAGATTCGGGTTAATCTGGAACTTCCAAAGGACGACAATACCCAGGCGACTTTCATCGCCATCCTATTGATTGGCATGCTCATGGGCATTGCTTGCCTAGGCTTCTGGGTCACCAATGCAGATCTCGTCTTCAAACCGGTCAATGGAAACCCGATGTTCATCAATCTGGCCTGTCCAGATTCCTTCGATCCAATGGATCCGGCCGGCCCTACATATTACCAGAATCAGACCTGTTGGTTGACAGAAGAGAGTCCGAATGAAGAGGTTTGGGCCGAGTCATGGCCACGCGTTCGCCCACCTGGCTTGGCCAAATCATTCCATGTTCCGGGCATGAGTGACTCCCAACTCATCGACAACGGACAACTCCAACAACATCCCCCACAGCCGATGACGGTGACGGCGTCAGCGGATGCCTATCAGTCGTACAACTTCGAGGTCACCGTCTATCACTATGCTGAAGGTTCGAACTCGAGAGAACATATCCTGACCGTGCAATGTATTGCCAACACCGAGACCCCTTGCTCCGGATCGGTCCCACACGTCGAGCCTGGCGGAGAGTACCAATTACACATGGTGTTCGATATGCCCCCCGGGGGTGGAAATGAAGTATTGTTGAACAGAATTGATTTCGAGGTCTCCGTCGATTCGTGGGACGGAATCCCAGAGAACATGAACAACGCGTCACTCTGGTTGGGCCCCGAAGTCGAACTTGGCCCTCTCAGCCTACGTCCAACCATGTTCGTCAATTTCTTTGGATTGGGTTTCCTCCTCATGGTATATCCTGCTGCCGTCTATTCTGACCGCCAACAGAAGAAGATTGAAGCGGTCGAGGATAAGTTCCCCGACTTCTTGCGAGACTTGGCTGAATACTGGAAGGGTGGTCTTTCGATGACGCTCTCGGTGAGAACGCTGGCCAATTCTGAATACGGGGCGTTGAATAATGATATCAAGAAGATGTCAGATCAATTATCGTGGGGTATCGCTTTTGAAGACGTTCTCAAGATGTTTGCCGATCGGGTCGGCACACCGTTGGTGAAGCGAGCTGTGAGTTTGGTGTCCGAAGCGAACAAGGCTGGTGGTAAGATCTCGGATATTCTTGTGACGGCCGCCAATGACAGTCGCGAGATTCAGTTCTTGAAGGGTGAGAGAGCCCGCGCCATCGGTTCTTACATTGCCGTTATTTGGGTTTCGTTCGTTGTGTTCATTGGCGTGATTATCGTTCTGTCGAACGTGTTTATTCCTGCGATTGCCAGCAGCAATAGCGGCGGTGAGAGCGAAACAATCGGAAACATGCAGATTAACGCTGTCGACCCACTCTTCTTCTTGGTGGTCTTCTTTTATGGTGTGTCTGCGCAAGCATTGGGCAACGGTGCAATGGCTGGTATCATGGCTACAGGCCGTCTTGCATCCGGCATGAAGCATGCAGGCAATATGCTGATCATCTGCTTGCTTCTATTCAATCTGGCTGCATTCTCACCGGATCTCATCGGTGTGCCAGCAGGAGTCGGCATGAGTCCAGGTATCGGCTATCTTCCAATCACAGGAGGTTGATGTATGGCTTCGCGACGCGAAAGCGCTGACGAATCAGCACAAGTCCACATCCTTGAGATGATCACCCTGTTCTGGCTGTTCTTCATGACGGCGACCTTCATCCTCCAACTGAAGGTCCCAGACCCGACTTCTCCTGCGAGTGATGGCATTCTGGACCTCGCTGCGGAAGATGCCTACGATAGCCTTGCAGGGGCCTCGGCATTGGATGATTCCAACTACTCCTCACGCCTGGCAGAGATGTTGGCAGTCGGCGATGAGGATGCGACCTGTCAATCGATGTTGGACACGTTCTCAGCCTCAATTCGTGGGAATTGTTGGTTGGCTGTGGATGCGGGGCCATTGGAGCCGCATGGATCCACTTCCCTGCCCGAAGGGCGTTCTCTGACCATTCATCACCTGGTCCATGAAGAAGGCCACGTGTGGACGGTCAGCCTCCAAGTCTGGCACACGGGAGGTGCAGCCTGATGCGTCGTGAATTCTCCAGAGATGAGGCGGGTCAGATGCTCTTGATGACCGGACTAATCCTGATGTTCGCTCTTCTCACCATGTCGCTCAACACGGTTCGCACCGCGAGTCTGGGTGAGCCCTACGATGCCCATGAGGACGCGGTTCTGGATGCCAGTGCAGAGACGTTGGTCGTGTGGCAACCTTTGTTGGAAAACCGATCCGCCGCTCTCTATGATGCCGGCTCGAACGAGACGGAGTCCGCCGCCGCCGCCGCGCAGTCGATTGCGGATGACCTGATGCGTCATGGTGAGGCACGAGGTGTTGAGATCATTCTGACAGACATCACGGTCACGGGCAACGGTACCAGTCGAGTCGTCTCAGCCAGTGCAGGAATCGCTGACAGTCACGCAAGATTGCAGGTCACCCTAGAAGCGACGGTCACTTTCTCCTAATCGAGAGGGTAGTCAATCGAAGGACGGACTGAAAGCCCTTTGTCTGAA
>CAXEUI010000020.1:0-10228 GCA_963999335.1 uncultured Candidatus Poseidoniales archaeon | reverse complement strand
TTTGAGCGAAATAGCACTGATTTCTACACTTATTTCATGTCGAGTGGCCAGGTTCGTGGCATGTCTGTCCATGGCGATCTCTTCTGGTTCCGAACCTACCAGACATGGAGCTCAGACAACTTGGAGTGCTTTGCAATCACGGGTGATCCGGGGACCGTCTTGACAAAGCAGACGGGGTCTCCTTCGATTCCCGCGAATGGCTATGGACTGCATTATGATGGTCAGAGATTGAATACGCTCGATCACTACTCGTGGACGCAGGGGCAGCGTTACCGTGAGTTCGGCAGTGGCATCCTGTATCTGATTACCGCACAACCCGGAACCTCGACATGGGTCAGTGAGACCATGGAAGTCGATGACGAAGTCGTCGCTGCCAACATGGAAGTCTCGTGGACGACCACTGCAGCCGGGGATCGTGTGGAATACTGGATTAGTGCTGACGGGGGTACGCACTGGGTCTCAGTCACGAACAATGAGACGGTGCACTTTGACTATCCAGGCACAGAACTGAAGTGGAAAGTACAGTTGGTTGGGACGACCGCTGTATCATGGTGGGTTTCCATCGACTATGCCTCCGAGTATGAATCTGCAGGTGAATGGGAATCTCCAACCTTGTCGACCGGTACTCAAGTCGGTCGAATGCGCGCGACATGGGTGGCTACAGAACCTTCTGGAACCACTGCTGCCATATGGGTTTCAAACGACGAAGGACAAACTTGGGTCACCGCCGAGAACAATGTCGAGATCGATTGGGGTACGAATGTCGGCAACAAACTGGTCTACAAGATTGCCTTGAACACCAACGATTCTACGGTGACCCCTTCTTTGGAGGAACTCACCATGCACTATGAGGAAGGATATCCCAGTGCCGTCCGAATCGATATCGGCGATGATGGGAGCGACGAATACGTTGGCACAGGTGGATTACAGGACCCCATTGTGGTGAGTGGACAATCCATTGTGGATGCACTCAATGACGAAATCCCGCAGAATGGCGAAGGTTCAGTCAACATCACATTCACAATTCGTGCGGCGAGCTCCGGTCGGGTCCGCCTCTCGGATCTGGACATCACCTATCGTTATCGCACGCGGGTGATTGACACATCCATAGATGGTGGGATGCTGGTCCCCGATGGCACCAATCGAGTTCTGGTTACACAGATTGCAATCGGTGATGATGCCTCGCTTCTGCAACAAGTCGATTTGACGCTTCAATCCAGTCATGGTGATGATCCAATCCTGCGCTGGCAAGTCGGCGATTCCTGTACGGAAGAGGCCGATGGAGCCAACATCGTCATGTTCGACGCCGGGAACTGCAGTTCGGTTTCCAACGCCGAAGACATTGTCAGTATCCGCATGCCGATTCAATCGGAGTGGGGTTGGGATGATGAATCCTCGACAGAAGTGAATATCAGCGTCACAGACGACATCGGATTGGCTGTCAATAATTACGAAACAGAGGATGTAAACCTCCGAGTTGAGAATGACATTCAATTGCTCGATTTGATGGCTGTGGACGAATCGGGTCGAGAACTCTTGCCTTACGATTGGATGCGAGGTGGTACCAATCTCACATTCACTGGCACCATCGCGTTTGAAGGGACGACATTGTCGCCGGAGGCTGGGCAATTCAACCTTGAGTTGTCAGCTCAGAATCTGACTCAAGACGGGCAGCCGATGGGTGATGGAACAGAGATCTTCATGTTGGAAGCCAATCCAGCATACGGACAGTACTACATGACCTTCCAAACGCCCATACAGTCCAGTCAAGGGGGCATGTTATTCCAATTGTCAGCGGTTTCTCTACCCAATGGATCTCACTATGTAAACCCGAATTACAACACCATGCGCATCGTTCTTGATGGAAACAGTCCGCTGGTCATGGATGCGACACCTCCAGATGGGATTGAAGTCCATTCTGGTTCTCAATCCATCAGTATCGTCGTCGAAGATTCGGTCGACCCTCCAACCGAGATTACCCTGCACTACTGGGTTGAGGGTCAGGATGATTTGAATTACAATCTCGTTCCAGATGCGGATGAATATCGGACCTCTCTTCTCCGCTCTCCTGAGCATCTACCCGGTGGACTCAATGTGTTCAATGGAATCATCGATGACAGTTTGAACGATCATGGAGAGAAGGTTTCGTTCTATGTAAGTGGTGAAGATCAGCAGAACAACGTCCTCGCCAGAGGCGGTGGCCCGGTCTGCCCCGATGTCCCAACACCCTGTGGCATCGGTTCAATCATCACCCCGGACTGGGATGCCGATCTGGTCACGTATTCCATCCGAGAGGAATTCTCTCCGCTCATCGAGACTGTGAATTCGACTCTGCTGGGTCATGACGGTGAATCTCCCCTCCACCCGGGCACCGAGTACATCGCTCGATTGTTAATCGGCGATGGAAACGGTTGGCAGGACATCCAGTCAGTACACATTTCATTGATTGAAGACTTCGACGATGAACGTGCTTCCATCTGGGCCAATTTCACACGACCCGAGGAAGGACACGAAATGCACCTTGAATCCGGTAGCACAGCAGTTGCTGTATCCAATCTCTACAGTTCATCATCGACAGAACCGACAAACAACAGTATTCTCTACCTCGACATCCGATTCCAACTCACATGGTGGTTCCCCGAAGAATTCGACACGAACGGAGACACCACCTTCGTACCCATTGTGAAAGTCATCGATTGGCCTTGTGACCTCAATGCCGATGTCCCCTGCCACGAAGATTCGGGCGGCCTTGGCTATGATGAATGGAGTCTTGACAACGACTTACGATTCGACATGGTGCCCGGACACTTCACAGCAACCGATCTGGCCACAGGCCGAAATCTGTATCGTCCTGGCGAAGATCCAGAATTGATTGCTGCTGGACAAGTCGTTCGCATTGGCGGTCGAATTCTATTCAGTGAAGACTCGACCCCTGCTCCTGAAGGTGCCTTCGACATCGTCGTGGGGGATTTAGAGCGGTCCTGGTCCGCAGTGCCTCGTGAAGGCGGTGATTTCACGCTTGATATCCTCGTTCCAAACGTGCGAAGCGGTGGCTTGGATATGTATGCTGGGCTTGAGAATCTCCCTGGATTGGCCGACGACACGACCGAACAGCAACCTCGAATTCAATTGGTGGTTGATGGCACTCCTCCAGAGATTCGTTCCATCGGACCCAATGGTGACGTTCGATTGAGTGATACCAATCAGCTCCCCGTCAGCCTCCATGTATCCGATGAACATGGCTTTGACACCAGTCGTCCTGCCGAGATTCATTGGCGCATTCGAGCAGGAACGAGCGAGATTTCCCGAGGCAATCAACCCTTCCAACAAGGGACGCCCATCGGGGCCGATTGGAGTTGGGAAGGCATCATGGATTTGACGGATTCCGGATCGATTGAATTGCTTCCGGGTTACATTGTCGATGTTTGGATTACGGGTTCCGATGAGGCCGGAAACCCCTATTTGGCTGAAAACAACACCGAGCAGACCCCTCTGGTCCAGTGGCGTTTGATTCGTGTCGGTCCAGACATCGATCTCCGTGGCGAACATACCGAGATATCATGGGACAACCCCTCGCCTGTCGGCGGTGATGTCGCACAATTGTCCATTCAAGGCGTCAATAACAATGACGAATCCGGTGAGATTACATTCATTCTCATCGAAGAGATATCCACTGATCACTGGATTGAGGTTTCCGGTGTTGAAACCGCTGTCACGGTCGAATCGATGGCCAATTGGTCGGCCATTCTGGAGTTGCCGACCGAAGCGGTGGAAGAGAGCGAAATCCATCGATATCAACTCGTTGCGCGAGATCGCCACATCGACATTGATTGGGTGACCATTGAACCGCTCGAAGTCAAACCACACACTGCACGTGATGGGGAGGCTCTTTCCCAACAGATTGACGAATCAAAGGGTTTGTTCGTATTGTACATCATCGCTGTCGCCTCACTCTGTTTCGGTGTTGCGATGTTGGTGTTGTACCGACGAGAGAAACAGGACAAACTCGACGAAGAAGCGAGTCTCCGTGAGCAATCAGAGATGATTGAGATGGCAGAGAACACCGTTGCCCCTCCACCCGGATTTGACAATGCACCACCTCCGACAACAGTTGCCACTCCATCCGGATTCGAGAACCTACCACCTCCCAACACTGTGGCTCCACCATTCAGTACGGAATCGCCCACTCAAACCGAACCGAATGTCCATCTCGACTTCAACGACAACGTATTCTCGCGCGTGCTTCGTACCCATGGAATCCACAATAGCACCGCATTCCTCGAATTTGCCGGCCAATATGATGAGGATGGAAATGGATATCTGCGACAGAGCGAATTGGAACGAGCTGCGACTGAATATGTTGAAGGTGGCCACAATCAGATGGCTGCAACCCCTGGATATTCCGATGAACAATTGCTCGCGGGTGGTTGGACTCAAGAACAGATTGACACTGCTCGTGCGAACGGTCAAATCTGACCATGAGGGGTGAACTCATGACTCAGGATATGCCCCGAATCCCCATTCCCGATTCCGATTCCGATGGCACGGAGAAGATGGTCTTCTTGCAAGAGCAACTCGTGAATTTCTTGCGTCAATATTCGATGCCATTGATCGAAGTTTCCCTCGTATTCTCAAAATACACACGACAACTGACTGCAGCCCTGACATCTCAGGCTGAGGCTGAAGGAGAAACGCTGCCTGTGATTCTGGCACGACCTTGGCCATTATTGGGTGACAATGAACCCTCAAATGGAACCAGTCCACCCTTGGAAACCGTTCTTGAGAACCTCGATGACGATCGAATGGATATTCTCGATACAATATTGCGTTCATCGATTACAGCCACTGAAATGCCCTTGGCAGACGCGCTGATGCAATTGCGTCAATGGGAACACCTCACTCGCAACCAACTGGCTGACTCAAAAGGCGCCGGCCAACTCTTTTCGCCCCTTGAGATTCCCGAAGATTGGTAATCAATTGACAAATTCCAGTACTCGACGTCGATTCTCAGTCTCTGAAACCTCAATCATCGCGACTCGATATGCATCGAAGATGGACCACGCCCAGAGTACCGGCCACAGAATGAGTGTCAGTACCAAGGGAAGTTGCAACAACATCCAATCGAATCCTTTCTGATGCTGACGGTTGAAGTGTTGCCCCAAGAACAGGAAGGGGATTGCGGCCAACGCTCCAGCAAGGAGAGGTTTGAGCGAACCCCATGCACCCACGCCAGCCGTCAATTCAGTCCAAATGAGTCGAATCGCACCGAGCACATCGCGTATTCGTCCCAACGGTGTTGGGTTGGCGGGTAAGGAGACGACAAGATCCTCTTCCTCATCGCTCATCTCTCAGCCTCACCCTTACCTGTTCGTCCATCCTGTTCAATCCTATGCCTTCCATGCATCCTGTATTTTCACCATCCACCTGGTCGTTCCGCAATCTGATTCGACCGTCCAATCACTCGATACCATTGCAGGGCCACGAGGATATCCATGACCACAATTCCCCACAACACATAGTGAAATGGAATGCCCGACCGTGTGATGATGCTCGTATCATCTGCAGTGAATTGAATGGCGATGATTGCAGTCAGGACAGAAGCGATGACGATGGTCCACATTCTACGTTTTCGAGCGAACATACTCTGTTCCTCAAAGGTCTCAGGCAATACACGCATGCCCAGGACAACTCGAAGCCAGACGGGCAACAGGCGGCGGAAATTGTTGAGCGATTGAGAACAGATCCAAAGGCCGAACCCCGCCCCAATCAGAATGCCAGTTCTCATGGTGAGCCCTCCATATTCCATGGCATCGAGGATGGCTGTGATGAAGGCGGTCGCGCCAGCGGCATAGGTGAGTGCATCCGCTAGGATAAGACTTCCATCCGCACCATCGCGTCCGGCCTGGTCTTCAAAGCGCCCCAGACTGTCTCGACGGGCCATCAGTTCCAATTCATCCTCGTCCATGGTGGTGTTGGCTGATGCCACATCCATAATTGCTATGTCCGCGGAACGGGTGTTTGGCCCCAATGAAGGCCAAAATTTGGTTGACCGGATTCAAACCGTTCGGTGAACACGCTGCGAATCCGTCCCAACAATTGATCGAGCCAATCCTCAATACAACCCGAACACATCGTCTCCAGCCCGCCTCAATTCATGCGTTGGAATCCGACTCGGTCGAGATGACATTCTTGGGCATGGTTCTCCCTGTCGACGAAGCGGGCAGCCGCCTGAGTCTCGAACACTTGGAGACCGTCGACGCCGTCGTCCATGTTGGTTTGCATGAAAATACCGAAAAAGTTCGGTTTGAAATGTGTGCAATCAATGTGTGCGATTTTCGAATTCCAGACAATAGTGGACGCCAGATACTCGGGGATTTCATCGATGAATCAGGTGATGCATTGTTGCACACCACCATCAACAGCCCTTCAATCTCAAATGCATTTTCAGAGAATGATGCCGTTATCATCAGCGAAGATTGCGGTCGATTTGTTTGCAATGAGACCTATTATCGGACATTGCATTCAATCAAAGAAAGGAACCTTCAATCAAGGGGGCGAGCCTTGCCAGCCATTTTTGTCCATATCCCCACATTCGATCATCTTTCAGCAGAAGTCCAATTGGAAATTCTGTGTGAACTGTGCGCTCGCATCGTTCAGAAAGTCTAGTCATCGGTCTGGATGGTGGCCCGACCCTTGTTGTCGAACCATTCGGTGACAGTGCCGTCTGAACGCATGCTCAATTCATCGCCCACAGAACGTGGTACCTCATGTCTTCCTGGATGCCATGTGGCTTCTTGCAACCAATCGGCAAGATCATCGGATTCAAGCCTGACCTCGATGACTCCACCGATGGTTCGTTCAGAATCCAGAACAAAAGCAACTTTTCCAGACAAGGCCGCCTGTCTCGAAATGAGGAAAATTGTTGAATTGGCCTGTAGATTCAATGACATCGCATCCAGTGCCGTGTCAAGGATGCGTTGCTTTGCGAGCAATTCAAGAAAGTGATCGGCCGCCAGTCCCTCGCAGACGAGTTCCACCATCTCACGATGGACCGGGAACTCTTCTTCATTCGGCACGTGCTCGATGAAAAAGTCAGGAAAAATTTTCAGCACCGCATCGACGCACTTCGCCCCGATTTCATGCGACATCACATGCGTTGAAACGCTGACGAGTGGCGCGAGAGTCATGGGGAACAGACCCTGTTGCTCAAAGGTGCTTTTTTTCGCTTTCGGGCGCGGAACCTTGACACCCCCCAGACACTGTGCAGATTCATGGAGCCCACATCCGTGGTCGCCACGGTCATCCCCACATGGCAGGAAGCCACGCATATCGAGCGTTGCCTTCGAAGTTTCATGGAACAGACATATCCTTCACACCTCCACCAGATATTGGTCTTGGATGGGGGGTCTACAGATGGTACAATTTCCATTGTCGAACGTCTTGCAGATGAGAGTGCAACTCAAGGTGGCCCGCAAATATCACTGATTGATAATCCATTCAAATATGTCCCTCATGCTCGAAATATTTCCCTTGAATACCTCGATTCAGACGTAGAATTCATCCTTGAGATGATTGGTCACGCATGGGTTCCACCCGATCATCTTGAAGTCCGCATGTCAAGATTCCATTCGATTGAAGCGGAATTGGGTACTCGTCTTGGTGGGCTTGGTGCACGGGTTCTTGAGTCAGATTTACCACTCGACAATGTTGGCAATTGGATTGAAGCCTCATTGGCATGTCCTCTGGGGGGTTCGGGACAATTCGCTCGCTTTTCCAAAGAAGGCCCGACGAAAATTCCTCCCTTCACATTGTATCGACGAGAGGCTGTCGAAGCGGTGGGTGCTTGGAATGAAGATTTCATCACCACTCAGGATAGTGAGATGAATCTCCGATTGATTGGGAATGATTGGCCGTTGTGGAGGACACCGGCCACGCACGTTCGAATGGCCAAACGCACAACTGTGAAACAATGGTGGAGAATGGGTTATCGTTATGGTTTCTGGCGGATGAAACATGTCATTGATGCCAAATCTCGAATGCGAATTGGTGAATTTTTACCATGGATTGGTCTTGCCATCGTTGCGGGCTTCGCCATCGATGGGCAATCCACGCTTTTTCTACCCAATTTCCTGTGGCCTATCATCGCCTATCTGGCGACCTTATTTGTGGTCGGAGGATACGAAGCACGACGTTCTAACGACACGTCGATGATTTGGGGTGTGCCCTCCATGCTGGTTCTATTGCATACCTCATTCAGCGTCGGACTATTGGCGGGTGGTTTCCGATCCGGAAAGCCCCCCAATGACCGAGCAGGGTAAGGGGTCGCCCAATAGATTCCTTGAAATCGGAGTCAGAGATGGTTGAGCCATGGCGGAGGAAAAGAACCCGTTGAATTCTTGGATTCTCTTCGTTGCCCCCATCTTCGTTTTCTTGGCGATTTACAAACTTATTCCGGCGATTAAAGAACGACTGATTACCGATTGGATTGGTATGCTTATTTATCTGATTGTGGCTGTATTAATCGGATTCTTCTTGTTCCGAAATGCTCGCACGATTCGTGATCATGAATGGCATCGGCGCAAGCATATCAAGCGATTGCAGAAGGACTATGCTGCCGAGGATCGAGGCGTTTGGTCGAAGGCGGATTTGGCCATGTCAGAACTTGAAGCCGATGCGCGTGGAATCGAGGCTGGCCAGATGTCTCAGAAGGCATTACAACGACTTGACGGCTCGATTTCAGAGTTGACCGGTGAACGTGAGACCGCCGAAATTGACAGCGAAGATTCAGATCACGAAGACGTGGCGTTGTTCACCGAATCTGAACACGTCCGACGCTCGACCGCTCGAGTCACAGGTGAAAGTGGCCCTGTGGACTCCGTACAAGGTGTCACGCACGCGCGAGAGGTACCTGAAAAAGGCCTGATTGGCGGTGTTCTGGACAAACTGAAGGAAACCGCAACCATCCAACAATCTACGATTGAATCGCCAGCAGTTCAAGAATCAGAGCCAGCAGCAGATGATTGGTATTCTCAAGAGATGCGAGGAGTGACCACTACAGGTCCCTCAGGAGCTACTTCAACAGTTGAGGGCAACGTATGTGGCAGTTGCGGTCGTCACAATCCCGAAGCCGAATCATATTGTGAAAATTGCGGAAATAAGCTCTGATTCTCAAACGTCGGGTTGAAGAACAGGTGTCAGAACGCGAGAATGGACGGGGACTCGCAGATGGCAGACAAGCGCGATTACTACGAAGTACTCGGAGTCTCCAAGGATGCCAACGAAGCCGAATTGAAGAAGGCCTTCCGTGCCCTTGCCAGAAAGTTCCATCCAGACAAGAATCCCGATGATGCAGAATCGGAGCAATTGTTCAAGGAGGTCCAAGAGGCCTATGCTGTCTTGTCGAACCCACAACAGCGTCGTCAATATGATATGTTTGGGCATGATTCTCCTGGGGGGTCCCCCTTTGGCCCAGGCGGATTCCAAGGTGTGAACATCAACCTTGATGATTTGTTCAGTGGTGGTGGATTCGAATCAATCTTCTCGGGAATGTTCGGCGGTGGGCGCAGCTCGCGTGGCCGCCGCGGAAATGATGTATTGCTCAGGCACAGCATCTCACTTGAGCAAGTGTTCGACGAGGACGAAATTGAAATTTCAGCCAAACTCTCTATCGCCTGTGAGTCCTGTGAGGGTACAGGCGCCCAATCACCAGAAGATCTCCAACAATGCTCCACTTGTGATGGACAAGGCCGTATCATGCAGCAGGCCAGAGTGGGGCCTTTCGTACAACAAATGGTGTCCGACTGTCCGGATTGTGCAGGGGCTGGGAAAACCATCCGAAAGCGCTGTTCGTCTTGTCGTGGTAGTGGAACTACCCTGCGTGAGCAGAAACTTCGTATCAACCTCCCGCGCGGAGCTGACGATGGCCTTCGACTTCGCCATCGTGGAAAAGGTGAGCCGATTGTCAATGGTCGACCAGGGGACCTTTACATTCAACTGGATATCGAGTCTCATGCTTGGTTTGAGCGCGATGGCCCAGACCTGATCATGGCACTCCCACTCGGCTACCCTGAGATGATGTTGGGCACACAAGTGGAGTTGCCGCATATCGATGGAAAACCCTTGGTCATCGACGTACCGGCTGGAGCCAAGCCGAGTGAAACTCTACTGATTCGGGGGCGTGGTTTGCCCCACCGTCGTGGTCGTGGACGTGGTGATGTCACCATATTGC
>CAXEUI010000019.1:0-10555 GCA_963999335.1 uncultured Candidatus Poseidoniales archaeon | reverse complement strand
CAGGAAGCCGGAGACGATATCGCTGATGCGGCCTTCGTTCTCGATGATACGGTCGTAGGCTTGGATCACCGTGCAGCCCAGCGCCTCAGTCCCTCGCCTTTGCAACTCTTTTGACGATGGAGCGGCGGCGACCACAGCCCATCGCAGTGATGAAAGATCTCGTTCGGCGAGGACGGAGGAGTTGGCAAGGCCCAAAATGACTGGCGGCGCCATGGGCAGGATCGTCACGCGATCGCGTTCAATGATGCCCAGAAAATCTTCCATATCGAAGCGCGCCATTATCGTGATCGTGGCACCGGCGGCGATGGAGGCGACCCACGACATCGATTTTATCTTGTGGTGCCTGGAGCCGGCGCGTCCAGTCCGAGTCTATGCCCAATCGGTCAACAAAGTCATGAAGCCGAAGCACGGTGTCGAGGATTGCATGTGGATCATCGTCACCATGGATGACGGCACAACCCTTCGATGGAGTCTTCCTGTCCAAGGGATGTCTCCTGAGCGTGCATCAGGAGCATGGCCTGCCACTGCGTCAGGTTGGGGCAACAACGTCTGGGAATATATCGCACTGCTCGAAGAGGATGACCCCCTCACCTGTCCAATCGACAGAGTCAGCACATCCGTTCCGACCGATGAGAACGGGTCTTGGGTCCTCAATCTATCCGAGATTCCACTCGCACCGCTCCCAGTGGACCGTGAGAACGGCACAATCATTCTCCCTGAATCAGGCCGAATTATCGTCTGTGGGGAATCTCAGAAGAGTTGGTACGCCAATCTCATTCCAACGAATGGCACCTTTGATCACGCTGGTGGAAGTGGCTGGCCGTATGTGATGCCTCATTGGATCAATGTGGACGATCAACCAATCGATGTGCAGATTGAAACCGCGGCTTTCGGAGTCACGGCGGAGTGGAACATCTCTGACTTCACCCTCCAACCCGATGAACAAGTCCCTGTCATCAACGGGACGCATTCGGGCAATCCCGACATTTTCCAGTTATTTTGGTTTGAACCGACCGAGGACCTTTGGACCCTGCATCTCGTGGCCCATTGTATTGCACCGGAAGGGTGCGGTGGAGGTGATGCCTGATGCGAGTCGTCGTTCTGGGTGTCGGAGCCATTGGGGGCTTGGTTGCTTCTCGCCTCGCGCGCGCGGGATGCGAAGTACTGCTATGCGCGCGTGGGGAAACCGCTCAAGCCCTCGAAGCCGTGGGTCTTCTGCTCGATACGCCCGATGGTCGAACCGTAGCGCTGGCACCCGATCGTTGGACCGTTCACGACACCACTCAAGAGGACATCCCTGTCGAATTGCAGGGTTGGGCTGATTATGCCATTCTATGTGGGAAGAGTTACGATGTCCCCGATTTGTGTCGAATCTCGGACAAGGTCCTGTCACTCAATGGGCTTGCCATGTGCCTCTCGAATGGAATCGGTCACATGGACAAACTAGCCAATTTTGTGGGCAAGCATCGTGTCATCGGGGCATCAACCACACACGGGGCCATTCGCATCGGCCCGGGTGAAGTTCGTTGGACCAGCCGTGGTACCATCAAGATGGGGGCCTTTGAAGGCAGCGATCTTGAACCGGTCGAGCCTCGTATCGACAGTCTCATGTCTGCCTTTGATGAAGCGGGCCTTCATCCAATCTGGTCGGAAGACATCAACAAGACCATCTGGGAGAAATTGTTGCTGAATGTGGCCATCAATCCTGTTTGTGCCATCGTCGGCGTTCTGAATGGTGAGATGCTTCTGCATCCAGAATTGTTTGAAACAGGTCTGGCTGCGATGGAGGAAGCGGCTCGGATTGCAACCGCAGAAGATGTTGATCTGACTGATTTCGACCTCGCCCAATCTCTTGAGGACCTTTGTCGCGCAACTGCAGACAATAGGGTGAGCATGCTGCAAGACATCATGGCGGGCCGAGAAACGGAGATCGATTCGATCTGTGGCGAGGTTGTGAAGCGGGGTGAAGCGTTGGGCATCCCCACGCCTCGAAATCAGACCTTGCATGCCCTTGTGAAGGGAATCGAGCAGAGCACTCGAGTCTAATCATGATCCAGATTGTGATGAAGGCCAACGTTATCTTTCCGATTCAAAGCGGCTGCTGTGACGAGTCTTGAAACATGAATCATGTTTCGCAATTCGATGACTTCTCGAGTTGGCAGACTTCCTCTCCAGATTCGATCCACCTCTTCTCGAAGCAATTCAAGGCGGCGCTGCGCGCGTTGTAATCTCGCATCGCGTTTGACCAGACCCACATCATCGGTCATGGTCGATTGGAGTGCAATTCGATCACTCCTCAATGGAATGTGTTCGACCAGATCTGACAATCCATCAGCCCTCCATTCTGGAAGTTCAATTTCCCCTGGATTTTCGGAGACATTTGCAATGACATGCTCCGCGCATCGATGCGAGAATACGACGGCTTCCAAGAGGCTGTTTGAAGCCAAGCGATTCGCTCCATGAAGGCCAGTGCAAGCGGCTTCACCAATTGCATATAGACCGGGGTATTGAACTTCATTTGAACCGGAAGGACATTGCCTTGCCAACCCATTATTATCAACAGCGATCCCACCCACCAGATAGTGGGCGGCAGGAGCAACAGGCAAAGCATCCACACCGAGTTCCAATCCATGTTTCTCCAATCGAGATTGAATGGTGGGGAATCGCTCCTGAACCACATTCTTTTCAAGATGAGATGTGGCCAACCAGACACAGTTCTCCCCACTTCTCTTCATTTCTTGATCGGCCGCCCTTGCAACGATATCTCGGGTGGCCAAGGAACCCCTAGGGTCATGATTGAGCATAAAGGAATAATCCGAAGGGTGGCCTCCGGCTTCCTTCCATTTCTGCAAATCATCGCTCGTCATCAGAATCGCACCATGTCCTCTCAGGGCTTCAGTAATCAGAAACGGCCGTTCGCCAGGCAGGGCGAGCGCTGTTGGATGGAATTGAACGAATTCCAGGTCTCGAACTTTCGCTCCGGCGCTGTGCCCCATCGCAATCCCATCTCCGGTTGCGACGGGAGGATTCGTCGTCTGTCGATAGATGTGGCCCGCTCCACCCGTTGCGATGATGATTGCTTGAGCTGAGATTGTACGGACCTCTCCATTTGGTGTCAGAATCCAAATGCCTGCAATGCCTTTGATCTCTGCCGATTGATCCTTGAGGATGAGGTCCACCGCCATGTGCGATTCTAACAATTCTAGATTTGGAGATGCCCTCGCTTCGATGATGAGCGCTCTCTCTATTTCAGCTCCCGTCGCATCCTTGGCATGTAGAATCCGTCTCGATGAATGTCCACCTTCCATGGCCAGATCAAACCCGTCTTCATTGGAATCAAAATTGACTCCCGATGAAATCAGATCCTCGATACGATCGGCGGCTTCCCTGACAACCATTTCAACAATTTTCGGTTGGCTGAGACCACAACCGGCTTCGATGGTGTCATTGATATGCGCTTGAAGATCGGTATTTGACATCGCAGCAGCGATACCACCTTGCGCCCAATTGGTCGATGAGTCAGAAAGATTTTTCTTTGTCACGATGAGGGTTGACAATCCTGCTCTGGCACATCGGGTCGCCACAAATAGACCTGCAATTCCAGATCCGACAACCACGACATCGGCCAAAATATCTCACCCTTCTGATTCCGTGGTTGGCATAGTTGCATTCAACGTTACCCTCCCCGGGGGAACCCGTCGATAGTCATAATACTCGTCCGGTATACAATGAAGACAATGGGTCGAGGCAAGCATGTCGCTAAACTCGCGGTCGGCCTGTTGCTATCCGTCCTCACACTCTGGAATCTCCATATCGGCTTTTATCAGATGGGCAGTGGAGAAATGCACAAACTCGTCCTCACCATGGTCTTCAGTGGTTCATGCAGTGAATCTTCCATTCAGGCCGATCTAAACAGTGTGGGCATTTCCGATTGCCTGCAACCCTTAGGGACGTGGGAACCCATTGACGTCATTTTCCTCTCCATTGGTGTGTTGATGACTTGGAAGGCGCTCCGATTGTTGTTCTCAAGCAAGCGTCGTCTTAATCGAATCGAGCGTCAGGGGAAGAGCCTCCAGAGACTCGGAATGCTTGTTGCATTAGTGGGTACAGCAGATCTGTTCGGAATGCTGACCGAGAATGGCCAGCCACTCGACGCCGGTGAACTTCTTGGCTTCCCATTTCCCAACGGTGTATCCCTCATTCTGTTGACCATCGCTCTCCTCATCTCCTTGGTCGGTGGTTCCATGCGCAGAAGGGGGCGAGGTCGTTCAAGCGCCAGAGATTCTGGCTCCCGCCAATTCATCGGTCCAGCGGAACGCCATCTTGGGAGTGATTTCACAGTGGGTGACCTTCGTCGGGCTCTCATGCTCGATAAGTTTGAGGACCCGTTCCAGATCAGTGCAGATGATGATTGGGATGATCGTGTAGGACGCACTTGTCACTACTGCAGTGGGGCAGGTTGTGGCCAGTGTGGACACAGCGGTTCTTTGGACTGATTCCTAAACGCATCACGGCGACGCGAATGTTGGTGAAAAATCCAACTCTGCTCGCGTACGCGGGGGGCGGTGTTTATAGCGGTTGCAATTTCGACGGTCTTCCGTCGTGTATCTTCGTGATACACAATCAGGTGAGATGGGATGTATCTGAAGTCGATAGAGTTAGAGAATTTCAAGTCGTTCAAAGGCGAAGTGGTAATACCGTTTGAATTGGGTTTCACAGCAATCACTGGCCCCAATGGAAGTGGGAAGAGTAACTGCGGAGATGCGATTCAGTTCGTCCTCGGTCCGCGGAGTGCCAAGAGTCTACGGGCTCAAAACGTCAAGGATCTCATCTTCAACGGTGGCAAGAAGGACAAACCGGCCCGCTCATGTACCGCAACTCTCGTGTTTGACAACGCCAAGGATGCCTCAGGTCATCGCCGCCTTCGGGTCGATGCTGACGAGGTCCGCTTCACTCGCACGGTCAAGTTGAATCGAAAGAACGATTCCGTCACGGCCTACTATCTCAACGAGCGATCATCGACCAGTACCGAATTTCGCCGTATTCTCACCGAAGCCGGAGCCCGTGGAGATGGCTACAACATCGTCCTTCAGGGCGACGTCACGAAATTGTCTACAATGACCACCCGAGATCGACGCAAGGTGCTCGACGATGTGGCCGGTGTCACAGCGTATGATGATGAAATCAAACGTGCCGATGGACAACGAAAGAAGGCCGAGGGATTTCTTGAACGCATATCACTCCTTGAAGATGAACTCAAGACTCGCCTGAAAACCCTCAGCAAAGAGCGCGAACAGGCGATGAAATATCGCAATCTTGCAGATGCGCTTGAGAACGCTCGAATCACTGCCGTTCATGCCCGACATCGTTCGCGTTTGAACGATATCCAGATGATTGCTGACGAGCGAACCGGTTACCTTGGGCGAATCGAGGAGTTATCCGAATCGATTCGAGAGACCAGTTCGGAATTGCTTGAGTTGGATGATGAGATTGCCGACATCGAACGCCAACTCGATTCTGTTCTTGGTGACGACGGCAAGGCGCTTGGGGAACGACTTCGAAAATTACAGGTGGATGTCGAAACCCGCAAGGATCGCATTTCAGATTCAGAAGGGTCCATTGAAGAGGCACAAGTTGAGATTGATGTCCTTTCCAAAGAACAGTCCAGCGCTCAAGAGGCGCTTGAAGAACACCAAGTGAGTCTCGCTGAGGCCGAACAGGCTCTGGTCAAGGCAGATGCTGACATGGAATCTGCCACGGCCGAAGAAAAAGCTGCACGCGATGCCATTTCAGGTGGCGATCGTGCCACACACGATCTCAATCGAGCCTTTGGCAAGGCCACTGATGCCGTCAGCAAGGCAGACGAAGCCCGGGTTACAGCCTCACTTGAGGCAGACCGTGCTCTGAACCAGGTCACGATGACAGAGGAACGCCTCGCCGAACTCGAGGAGTCTCTCGCTGACGCTCGGCTGACTCGGGACGACCTACAGTTGGTGGGAGAGGATCTGCAGATTGGTGATGGCGAGAACAACCGAAGCCAGTTGGCCGAAGAAATCACTCGTCTCCAGCGCGAAGAGCGTACACTGATGGAACAGACCGAGGATGTCGAACGTCAGGTTCGTGAGGCTGAGCGTTCCTTGGCGCGAGCACAGGGGGAGATGGAGAACAAATCAGGTACCAAAGCTCGTCTTGTACAGGCCGTATCTGCTGTCATGTCTCTCAAAGACTCAGGTGAAGTCCAGGGCATTCTGGGGCCCTTGGGTCAATTGTGTGAACCGAAGGATGCAGAGCACGAAGAGGCTCTGGCCTTTGCTCTCAGTGGTGGGATGAACAGCATCATCGTCCGTGATGATGAAACTGCAGCCACCTGTATCAAGTGGCTCCGCGACAATCGGGCGGGTAGAGCCACATTCCTGCCACTCAACAAACTCACCTTGCGCAGACCCGGTGGAAAGGCGGTCATGACCGCACGCCAAGATGGTATCATCGGATTTGCATTTGATCTTCTGGAATATGACGAATCAATCGAATCCGCAGTCAAACACTCGGTTCGAGACACCCTCATCGTCCGAGATATGAGCACAGCTCGCCGCCACATGGGTGGTGTGCGAATGGTCACACTCGATGGCAGTATCACGGAGGCCAGTGGAGCCATGGTTGGTGGTGCCGTCCGTGGACGCAGACCACAGTTCGGAGGGAATATCTCCGGGATGAACGCGGTTCAGCAGGCTGAATCTGAACTGAACCGTCTTGAATTGCTATCCGACACAGTGAACGCAGCACTCGCTGAGTCACGCCAGAATCAACACCGCCTCAGAGAGCGCATCAACAATCTCGGAGGGGACGATTCAAGTCTGAAACTACGGGGTTGGCAAGAAGACATGAAGCGTGCCAATACAGCCTTCGAATCAGCTGAGGACAAGGTCAAGGTCTCCAATGCTCAACTGACTGAAGCCAAGAATCTACATCGCAAGTCACAGGACAGTGCAGATGCCGCGACCGAAGCCTACGATTCCTCAGTCATCTCCCGACAGAATGCATCCGACAGTCTCTTGTCATCCTCTCCGGAGCACGTCTCTGAACGCCTTCGAGCCAGTGACGAATTGCGCAATGCTGCGATGCAGGCCAAGATTGATGCCGAATCTAAACTCGCGACAGGGAATGCGAACACCGAACTGTTGCAACGCAATGTCGGCGAGATCGAACGCCGAATCTCAGAGCAGACCACGATTGTCGAAAAGGCCGAAGCGCGCATTGAGGAACTCAATGCTGAAATTGAAACCTTGAACGAAGAACTGGCCACGGTGAGCGAAGCTCACGAGCAAGTCGCCGAAGAACACCGCGAACTCAATGAGCGCTCAAAGTCACTCCGTGAAGATCGAGCCGGCATCAAGGCTGCTCTTGAGCAGAACAGTGCAAAGCGCGAATCACTTCGCAATCGCTGTGACGAACTATCACAAGAGATTGAGAACAAACGCAGCCTCCTTGAAGAACTCACTCAGGACATGGCCTCACAGAACATTGAGCCTCTGTCCGAAGATGTCGATTTGCCCAGTGTAGGTGATGCCGAATCCAGTGTTCGAAACATCGAACGTCGAATCGCCAATCTTGGCGACGTGAACATGATGGCCATCGAACAATACGATGAGGCCGAAGAACGCCTTGGCCGCATCACCGATGACTCGGTCGTTCTCCGAAAGCGCCGAACTGACCTCATCGCGCTCACCGAGAAGTTGGAAGGCGAACGCAAGTCTCGATTGACCACAGTGTTGGATGTCGTCTCTGCGAATTTCAAGCGAGTCTATGACCGCCTCTCAGATGGAGGAAAGGCCGAACTCCGCCTTGAGAATCCCAAGGACCCCTTCACAGGTGGCCTGGAGATGTGGTGTCAACCAAAGGGGAAATCCAGCAAGAGCAAGCTCCGCCTCCTATCAGGTGGGGAAAAATCGATGGCAGCATTGGCCTTGATCTTCGCCATCCAAGATTACGAACCCAGTCCATTCTACTACTTCGACGAAGTTGACCAGAACCTCGATGCCTTCAACGCCGAGTTGATTGCAGGACTGTGCCGTTTGCGCAGTCAACGCGCCCAATTCATCATGGTCACACTGCGCAAGGTCAGTCTTCAATTGGCCGATCACCACATCGGCATCACACACGCAGGGGATGGTTGCAGTCGCCAGATTACGGACTTTGATCGTGAACAAGCACTCGAACTCGGTGAAGCCGCTGAGGCTGAACTTAAGGCCGCTGAAGCCACCCTGAAGAAGAAGGCCGAATTGACCAAGAATCTCCCCGACCCATCGAAGATGGAGTCTGTTCCAGAAGAATTGCCTGCACCTGTAAGCCTCGGTGGCTCTCTACTCGATGCCTCTGAAGAGGAGGGTGAAAGTGAGGCTGAAGCAGAACAGGTTGTCGAAGAAGGACCCGAGATTATCGAATCAGACGGTCCTGATGTGACAATCACCTCACTTGCCGATCGTGCGGCGGATGACAAAGAGGACATGGATGAGAGACTTGAATGGAAGCACGCAGTTGACGCCGCTGAAGCCGAAGAAGAGGCTGAAGCTGAAGAAGAGGCTGAGGAGACGGAAGTTCCTGATGTTGAGGAACAGGAGTGATTTCGATGTCTCTGCTAGAGACCCGTGATATGCAGACAACCATCGTCAAGCAGTTGCTTGGCGAACAGGATGACACCAGCCTCGACAAGCACCGCTACATCGATCGATTGATTGAGATTGCAGACCTTGAGAGTGCTGAGCATCAGAGCCTGATTGATCCATTCGACCGTTCAGTCGCTTTGGTTTTCCAGATGTTCAATGATGCAAGTCTGGATCCCTGGGATGTCGACCTGTCTGTATTCATCGAACAATTCAATCAGCGGACCAAGGACGCTGAAAATGTCCACCTCCCAACCTGCGGTCGCCTGATTCGAATGGCGTGGCAGGTTCTCCATGGGCAGGCCTCGACACTCCTTGACCGCGCAGAACGCGCTGAAGAGGATTGGGAAGAGGATCCATGGGCGCTGGAAGGTTGGCAAACCGAATTCGAGGACGAAGAATACAATTTCAGTGTCGGAATCATTACCGGCCAGACCACCCATTCTCTACCCGATCTTTTCTCTGGACGCATCAAACGTGATGAAGGCCGCCCCGTGACATTGGCTGAATTGCTGTTGTCACTGCAAGGTGCCCACCAAGAGGCTGAGGAACGCCGAATCCGCGAGGCCAGTCGAATCAAACATTCTGCTGAAGTTTCAGATTGGATGTCCAATGTGACCACTCGAATGCACAAGGAAGACTTGGAAGATGACATCCGCCGTTGTTGGGAGGCCATCCGGGCGGCCAGCCCCGAAGGGGCTCCAGTCACCCTTGATCAGGTTTCCAGTAAACTCGCCGAACATTCTGCTACAGAGGGGTGGACCCTGAAGGAGGCGGAGGTCGAAGGCCAAGTTGCCGGTTTCGTCTCCGCACTCTTCCTCACCCATCGTGGTTTCACCGACCTTTGGCAGATGGAGTATCCACATGGAGAGATTTTCTTGCAGGACAAATGGCCCAAGATTGAAGATTTCACCTCCATCTCATCGGAACTCGGCATCAGGTCCGGTCAATCCTTTGGAGGTGAAGATGGTGAGTGAAGTCAATCTCCGCACTCTTCTTGAAGCCACTCTATTCGGTGCCGGGCGTTCACTTTCTGTCGATGAATTGGCCGAATCCATGCAAACCAGTCAGGGTGAGGTCGTGTCCAATCTTGAATCGCTTCAGCACACGATGAAGCGACGACCAGGTGGTGCACTCCAGTTGACCAGTGTCAGTGGACGCTGGGTCATGGAAGTGAAGCCGAAATTGGCCAATTACATCCCTTCTTCGTTCAGAACAGAGGTTCCTCAACGCTTGCTTTCGGCAGCCGCCCTCATCGCCTATCATCAACCGATGGCACAGAGTCAATTGGTCGATATGATTGGTCAGCGTGCCTATGAACACGTTCGGGATCTGGCCCATCTTGGATTGATTGACAGGCGCCGGGACGGCCTTTCGAGGCGCTTGACGACAACACGTCGCTTTGCTGAGATGTTTGGTTGCCCCTATGCTGAATCCAAGAAAGTTCGCAAGTGGTTCAGAGAACATGCAGCGAACATGGGCATGGATGGTGCCGAATTGGCCGCAAGTCTCGGAGACGGTGATGATCAAATCCAAGATGCACCCGAGGTTCCTGTCAGCGAAGGTTGGGATGAATCCAGCGCGGAGATTATCGAAGACGAAGAAGAGTGACTAATCTTCTCTGAGAACTCTCAGTGCACTTTCGATTGCGGCTGCAGTAATCCGATCTCCGCTGGCTCGAATCATGTCGACTACTGCATCGACTTCGTGGTCTTCTGCACCCGCTGTCACTGCCATGTTCCTCGCATGCAATTTCATGTGTCCTGCTTGAATGCCCACGGTTGCAAGTGCGCGTAGGGCGCCGAGATTCTGCGCCAATCCAGCTGCAGCCATCACTTTGGCCAAGTCATCAGCCGTTCTGGCCCCTACGATTGCCACGTTGGCCTTGGCCACAG
>CAXEUI010000018.1:0-10606 GCA_963999335.1 uncultured Candidatus Poseidoniales archaeon | reverse complement strand
ATACTATGCATTCGTGTATGCATTCGGGGATCTGAATTGTCATCAGAAACATGAGCGGTCATGGACAATCAACGGCAATCAAATGCCGGTGTGTGCCCGCGATGTCGGCATCTTTCTCGGGCTTGCGTTGGGTGGCTGGTGGTTCTCCAGATGGGGGCTGAATCGTTGGACCATCCGAGATTCATTCTTGACCCTGTTTTCGGACTCGCTCACCGCCCCACTCTACACCAATGATCGACGATTGTCGGCGATGTTCGGAATCAGTTTGCTGTTCTGTCTACCCGTCGTGCTGGATGGAGGCTTCCAAGCAATAACTGCATACGAATCCGTCAATCCTGTTCGCATCCTCACAGGCATTCCATTTGGATTCATCATCGGCTGGTATTTCAGTGCCAGCATGTCTTCCAGACCGGATAAATTCGGTCATGATGCATCAAAGGTTCACCTTCCTGCGGGCGCCCGTCTGTCCTTGCCAGAGAATACATTCGATGAGAGTGAATGATTAAACGGCACCATTCTGCCACCACGAAAGGAGTTCGTCGCGAGTGGAAGGTGGGTTGACATCCGAGTTCCCTGAACCAAGAATGGCCAAGCGAGCGATGCATGAATGGACTGCACTCGGGTTGGATGACAATACGGCGCTGAGTCCGTGTTTCCACGAGGAGGAAGCGTGGGTTCGCCTCCACTCTGAAAGGGCCTCTTTCAGTGGCCAGAGTGCGATGCCGATGCGGCCGTATGCCTGCCAATCGGGTCGCAACTCAGATCGTGATGCATCACTGCCCATGAGAGAGCGGTGAACCCGAACCCATCCGGATTGTTCATGGAAGATCTTGACCATGCGTCGAGTGTGCCTCTCTGTAACCATTCGAACGGGTCCAAGCCATGCCCGTAATTCAGGAATCTCAACACTGGGAAGCAGAGAAAGAGTTCCGACGATGGCAAGCACGGGGTGACTCAATGGATCGAGTGGTGCATCCAGTCTAGAAGGGGCATCAGAGGCCTGAATGGCATCGATGTAAATCTTGGTCGAATCGCGAACAACCTCCCAGGGCTTGCGGGAATCGAGCCAATCGGAATTGCTGCGTGCTGGACGCGTTTCAACAACATCGAGGGTGGTTTGACCTCGCTGTGAAAGCAATGCTGCACCCAACATGTGGAGTTCGACCTCTTCGGTTGAGACATTGAGCGGAGCGGGGCGTTCATGGAGGAATCGACGGATCTCGATTTTCAACTTCTTTCGCAATTCCTCTTTGGTACCATCATTGAGGATTGGACCCACGACTCGACCCGAATCGAACGGGGCAGGCATCGGCACAACTCCTCCCAAGAGATCGTGATACCCTTGACGGATTTGGACTTGGAATTCATCGGTTTCGAAATATTCAGACTTGTCGAGTGTCATACGTAGTGTACTCTGTTCAATTCTGCGCAATGCTGCACCGGGATCACAATCAACCCAGACGCAGAGGTCGGGAATCATGGCAGCAGCATTCATTTGAGCGACCTCTTCGATTCCAAGGTCACCCACAACGCCCTGATAGACCAATGAGGAGTGGATATTGCGCTCACTGACGATCACACGACCTTGACTCAGGCGAGGGCGAATCCATGTGTGTGAATGGTCCATACGGTCAGCGGCAAAATACACCGCTTCACGAATCGGTCCAGCCTCGCCAGTGCGCACCGCTTCAACAGCCATCAGACCGAGTTCAGCATCCCTGCGAGGTTCAGCTGTCACATCGACGCCCGCGAATGTGAATTCCTGCTGCAGAATCTCTGCAATCATCAGCGTGGCGAGTCCCTTTCCGGAACCATCGCCGCCTTCTACGGTAATCAGGTACATTCTCGCACCTCAATCCCCATCGTCGAAGTCTTCAAAATGGCGCTTCGTCGCTGACAGCATGCCCATGCCGGCCAGAATGAGCATCGGTCCAATGAAGATCCCTCCTCGACTGAACAACGCCAGACCACACAGATATTGCGTTCTGCGGTAGTGCTTCCCGCGCCTTGCTTCAGTGGCACCGACGAATCCGAAGAGTGCTGAGATTACAGTCAACGATGCCACCACGGATGCGAGCAGGACGGCACTGTCCAAATGGGAGTCGCGTCGAAGATCTTCCTCAATCGTGCCCTCACCAGGTGTGAGAGTGAGAGAAAGATCCGCTTGATCACCCGGATTGAAGGTGATACGGAGTGTCTTGTTATCCGGATGAGAAACCTTCAGGATGTAGGAAGAGTGCGGTACATCAGCCATCGAGAAACGACCGTCTCGATTGGTGTAGGCGCTGTGGCTGGTCGGCTCATCATCGATGTTCAGCAGAATCACTTGAATGCCCTCGATCGGGTCGCCACCTGTGAGGTTCTCATCATCAAGTGCAGTCAATATCTGGCCATTGACCGTAGCCGTATTCTGATCGATAAAAAGCGGATTCTCAAGGACATCTTGGGGGTCGGCGGCAAACAACAAGAACCCGAACCAAAGGCCCAATAGCGAGCCGGAAACAATCAAGACAATCGCAACATTGGTCGACCATTCAAGAGCGTCCTCCTCTGATTCACGTCGTACGGCAGCTTCGACTTCAGCATCTGGATCCAGATGAACAACAAGATCCTCCTCATCGCTCATTCCGAAGCCCCCTCAAGGGGTGGGTTGCGCCCGCCGTCCTTCAAGTTCATGGCCATTAGAATCACCACTGTTGCCAGCAGGATGGTGAGCAAGGCGTCTGAAAACAATGAATTTTCTTCGGAAGAAGGAGATTCGACTTCAGGTTCCGGCTCAGGTGGAAGTGGAGGTTCTACGAATGTGACATTGTACATCATCGGCCATTCTTTCCCAGTGATCCACAGCGATTGGGTGGATGAATCGAAGGCGATTCCATTCAGAACTCCGGTCCCTTGTGGCCTCAGGCCACTCGCATCAATGTGCAGGATGACCACACCGGAGTTCAGATCGATGCCGACAATCTCCTCGGTCTGGTAGACATTGGCCAGTAGAATACCCTCCCACATCTCCATCTCATTGATTTTGGAAAGGGGGTCCCCGTTCAACGTCACATTCAGTGTCCCTTCAATCTCGAATGTCGTGGCGTTTCGAAGGGTGAGCACGTCGGTTCCATCGGACATAATCAATTGTTGGCCATCGTAGGCCAATCCCCATCCTTCGCCTTCGTACGTGTAATTGGCAACGATGGAAAAGGTGTCCATCTGATATCGATAGGCAATGCCCTCTTGCCAGGTCAATTGGATGATCTCGTCATCGACAAAAGTCATGCCTTCCCCGAATTCACTGGCATTCAGATCCAGTGAGCGAATGACTGAACCGGACGATAGGTTCACTTCACGAAGGGTGGAATGCCCACGGAGACCGGTCGATTCGAACAAACGGCCTTCATGGAATTCCAAACCTTGGGTATAGGCCCCGGAATCATGCGAAACATTGCCATGGACGACAACGATGAGCGACTCGGCTCGAACGTAGGAAGAGTCGTCGTCCTGCGCCCCGATCATTGGGATTGATGAGAACAGAAATAGGGTAGATAAAAACACCGAAAGGACACCCCTCGCCCCGAGCATGTATGAACAATGCTCCACCTTGTGTTAAATACCTGCTCGGGCCGAAGTCAACGCGGAACACGTAGTGTTTCGCGGGGTCCCTAAATGTCCGTCAAGAGCCGCGTCCGAAGCCTGCTCTTGGTTTCATTGATGATTCTGGCCTCTTGGGCCCCTTTTGCAGCAGCCAGCGATGAGGATTCTGAACAGAATCCCTCGACCCAAGGTGGAATATTCTACAGTCTAGATGAATTCGATCCGATGGACAATGGAAAACCGTATCTTTTCGCTGGAGGTGAAGATGAGATCATCTTCAGTGCAACTCGGCATCTCAAACAACAGTGGGTCGATGATGGCTATCCTGGCCTTGTGTTGCCCTTTGAGGAAAGTGAGACCAGCGGACGAACGGCTGGCCGAGCATGTGAGAATGCTTGGACGGCGGGACAGACTGGAACTGTACAGACGACGGCGGGGCAAATTCAGATCTCAGCGATGCATGTGACCACGAATGCAGCCATCCTGATTGAGAATGGACAATCGGTCTCTTCCACGACTCTGAACAACATCGGCTCAACGTGGGAGACAACGATTTTCCCCACAGATACCAACTATTTCGGCATCCCGCCTGATGTTGACAACAATTGTCAGATTGAAATTGTCATCTATGCCATTGATGGCGGAGGCAACACTGGAGGTTACTTCATGCCCAGCATGGCCTCCACACGTGAAATCATCTACGTTGACATTGACGACCTGTCATGGAGAAACACCATTCTGGCCCACGAATTCCAGCACCTCCTGCACAATGCTCGAGATCCATTCGAATACATCTGGATCGATGAAGGCAATGCGGACATGGCCGCTTTCCTCTGCTTTGGAGCATCCAACACCGTCATCGGACACGCCAATCAGTGGACTACAAACGCCAGTGCATCGGTCCGCTGGTGGAATCAGCGCCTTGCCGACTACGGAGCCGGCTTCATGTTCATGCTCTTCTTGGCGGACAATCTGGGTGGTGGTTCAGCCATTCGCCAATTGGTTTCAGATACACTCACTGGTGGACAGGGAATCGTAGATTTAGCCCAAACACTGGGGCCAGGTAGTACGTCGATTGGAACCACGATGACCGATATCTTCGCCAACTTCACTGCATCGGTCACCCTCGACCATGGCACACAAGCAGAATTTGGCCTCGACAATATCGACATGTACGAAACCTGTGGAGGTGGGCAGTTCTGTAGACTACAACTCTCCGGTTCGAACCTGAATTGGGGCGGGATGTGGCAGAGTGGAACCCAGGATCTTGAGGGATGGGGTGCCCACGCATTCCGATTCAAGGACGGCACGGGTTCACCTCTCAACATCATGATTCAGCCCAGTGAGTTGGGTTTTGCAGCGACCACACTGACACGGGATGCCGCCGCTGGAACTTGGTCAATGGAACAACTGAGATTCGACCCTATTACGGGCATCGGGACAGCACTCATACCCAGTTTTGGCAACGTCACCGATGACGTTTATCTAATCGTCTGGTACGAGAGTGGAGTGGATGACTGCGACTATACCAGCCCGAACTGTGCCTTCCCCGGTGGTTCAGAATACCCCATCGCTTCATTCGATGTGATGGCCGGACTCATCACCCAACCTGCTCAGATTGCTGTCGCTCAAGAATTCACTAGCGATCGGGATGAAGATGGGGACCATGACACCGTCGAAGCGACCATCGATGTCACCTCATCCGCTTTCTATGAAGTTCTCGACATCGAGGTCAAGGCTTACGAGAACAACACGCTTCAGGATTCGCTGACCTTCTCGATGGAAGCAGGCAACAGCATTCCTGTCAATCGAACCATCTGGTACACACCACCCTGGGATGGCGATTGGACCTTGCATTTCACGATGCGGAATCAGATTGGAGAGATTGTCGATGAGGCCCTCACCCTTCCACTCGCACTGGCGAACATGGCACCTGTCGCTGAAGGAACTGCTGCTGCGAATGCAACACAGACGTGGTTGGGTCTACAATTCTTCGGCGCTGGATACGACCTATGGGGCCTTGGAATGACGAATGAATCCTTCACCCACAACGAGACACCCGTCGGGTACAATTGGGACTTCGACGATGGCTTGCCAGGCTCCGGACTCAAGGACCCAATGCGTGCTTGGCAGAATTCAGGCATGTACAATGTCACCTTGAATGTGGTCGACCAAGGTGGAGGCGTCAGCACGGACCAGACATGGGAGGTCAGCGTCAATGACACAGAAGCCCCGGTCCCGCAGATCGACGTGGGTTCACCACCCGTGGCAATCACGGACCCCTATACACTGCTGACTTCTCAACGAGTTCAATTCTCTGGAGCGAGGACGCAAGACAATGTTCCGCTCAATCAACTGATGTTCACGTGGGACTTCGGAGATGGAACAATCCTGAGTGGTCAAGGTCTCTACGATGTGTCCCACGAATGGGCGGTCGGCTCCTCGAACGGCACGGCATACAATCTGACATTGCAGGTTTTCGATGGCACACATGTGGCCAATATGTCGGTCACCATTCTGATCATGAACAGAGTGCCGCGACAGGTCTGGTCCGAGGATCTCGAAACCACGACCTTGACCCCGCTGCTCATGCCAACGGTGTTCACCGATGATGATGGGACAATCATGGCCACGGATTGGTGGTTCGATGAGAATGTCAATCTGGATGGAGGCATTGTGACGATGGGGTCGCCATTCGTCACCAACCACAGCACAGACGCGAATCCATCGCCCGCTTGGGAAACTCCTGGTTGGAAAAATATCTCAATCTATGCGACCGATGATGCGGGGGATGTCAGTTGGACCGTTCTGCGCGTCGAAGTGCTCAATCAACGTCCTGTGGCCATCTTCCCACGACCGGACGATGGGACGACCAATACGATGTATTCCTTCCTTTCCTCGTCATTCGACCCCGACGGAAATTCGGGCAACATAAGTCACAATTGGAGCATCACGGGCATCCAAGACCCCATCACCAACAATCAGGTGAACCACATGTTCACTGTCCCTGGCGTCTACGTCGTGTCCTTGGTGGTCACCGATGAGAGAGGTCTGGAATCACTCCCGAAGAGTTACACCATTCACATCGCGAATCCGCTCCCAATGCCGGTGCTTTCTGTCAACGAAGCTTGGCTCAATGGAACGATTGTGACGATGCCGGGATCGGATTTATCTGTCTACACGTGGCGTCGAACCGTTACCGACGCAGGGGATATCTTCGTGGCACCGGGGACCGTTCTTCGATTCTCATCTGCCGGTTCACGTGACATGGATGCGTCCTTTGATGGCATGGATAATCCCGATGAGGCGGCTCCAGATTGGAACGGAATCGTTGACACCATCTGGGACTGGGGTGATGCATCACCACCATCGCATGCATACGATGCATGGCACATCTTTGAACAGCCAGGATTCTACACTGTGACCCTGACCGTGAGAGACGGCTACGGTACGGGAGACAGCAATTCAACATCGATTGGAATCTGGGTTTCCAGCGCTCCTGTGATTCTCTCAGAGGAAGTCATCGTAGATGGAATCGCATTCAGTGGCGAGGTGAACATCATCGAGGCCGTTGCACAGGATGCTGATATGGATTCGGGAATGAGAGCATGGCGTGACGATGATGTGCTTTCAGACAGTGACAATGATGGCGTTGCTGACAATGACCAAGACACTGAACTGAATGGGGATCTCGCCTACTGGTGGGATCTTGACGACACTTCAGATGACGATGGAAACGGGAATTTCAATGATGATTGGACGACCAATCTCAATGTCCGCGAAGGACGGGGGATTGATGTGCAGTGGAACGAATCGAGTGAATACGTGATTCGATTGATGGTCTGTGATGACACTGCAGTCTGCACGATTGAAACCTATGATGTCATCGTCCGAGACCCTGATACAGCAGACGATGCACTCGGGGATCTGTCATGGAGGGATCTGCTCCCTTCAACTGATTCAGGGAGTTTGTACATCATCATCCTCATCGTTCTTGTTCTGACCTTGGGGTGGCTGGTCATGCGTGAGCCCGAAGAGATTGAAATGGAAGCGGAGGAAGCGGCCAGCACCTACGATGTCGCCGAAGTTCACACCGAAGGTGGCATCTTGGGCATGGACCAACACGCGCCTCCTCCCAAGCCGACGCATTTGACCAAGGACGACCGGCGCAGTAAGGAATCGGGTTATGTGCGACCTGTTACCAGCAGACGCCGGCGGTGACCCTGTGATGGCCAAAGGACGGCGTGGCACGACATTCGCAGTCATCCTGCTTCTCCTGCCATTGCTCTCTGTGATTTCCTACGAGATCGGAATGGACATCGCACCTGTCGCTTCAGCGGCTTCCGATTGCAGTCTGGGAGAACAACCAGGAACTCTCGATGAGGATATGGTCGAAGATTTCAAATTGACCGGAAATGGATGGTTCGGTGATGGGGAGCGATGGGGTGAGGAAGGAGAAGAATATCAAATCACATATCGCGATTTGTCCAGCCTCACGTCCTCATTCTACACCTCATTCATCATGAACAATGATTCTGCTGTCGGCCTGCGAATGAATATGACCACCGGGTGGAAATACACCATCTGTGTCAATCTTCAACCTCTCAATGGATCCGAGGAAAGGCCCATTGCAGACGTGTACCTGTTGCAAGAAGATGACTTCTCACAATATGAATTCGATTTCGATTCCAGACACAACGATTGGGATGGGATGCGGGATGAGATTGCACACTCGGCACCTTGGTTGCAGAACCTGATTCTCTGGCACCCATTCAGAGATGTGCATGCATATGAGAAACTGGACGAGGTCGAGTTTGCAGTGGCACTGGATCATGAAGAGCGCAGTTATTCAATCTGGGACGATTATGCCAAACCCAAGACGATGTTCCTGATGATCGAATCATGGAACAACATTCGCGATTATGATGCCAAGCCGCAGGAATCCAACTACAGTGTAGATGTGACCGTTCTCGTTGAAGAGCGATTCTCGCTACCGAACTGGACGGTGTCCATGGTCTGTTGTGGTGGACTGCTCGGCATCATGGCCTCACCGTTCCTCATTCATAGACGCTACATGAAGGCGGGACTGGTCACCATAGAGGCTGGAGGTGGAGACATGATGCCTCACCTCGAAACAGAGGCTGAGAGGCCTCCGGCAGCACCGGCCTTGACCCCACCCCCAAATGGGTGATT
Organism: uncultured Candidatus Poseidoniales archaeon; assembly: GCA_963999335.1. Classification (GTDB taxonomy): domain Archaea; phylum Thermoplasmatota; class Poseidoniia; order Poseidoniales; family Thalassarchaeaceae; genus MGIIb-P. The sequence continues at coordinate 1,828 of CAXEUI010000018.1, read as the reverse complement.
ATTCGTACTCAAGTACAGTCCAGGCGGTCCGCAAGTCGTTGATATTCACATGCCCACGCTTGACCAGAGAATAGTCTCGGTCAAGGGTCGTGTAAACCAGTGCCTGTTTGAGCAAGGGTGCATGGATTCGAGTCCAGTCCCCACCGCGTCCATTGCCCATCAATGCGACGTTAATCTCACTCTCTGACAGGCTGTGAGCGGCTTGAAAGATGTGCAGGCTGGTCGAATGTTCAACGCCTTTGTAGCAACACTTGATGATGTTCCCTGCATCAGAATTGGCCGTGACAAATTCGATGATCTCTTCAGTGGAAGATGCTGGAGGAAGGTGACTCGAAGCAATAATCGAGATGCTCTCCCCACAGGCCTTGACCAAGGCCTTGCGGGCCTTCGACGCGATGGAGATCTCAAGATCGACCCAAGAGACTTCACTCTCGATTGCAGCCTTCAAAATTGCGATGCGAGCATTCTCATCACCGTGAAAATAACCCCCTTCAGCAGAGGATCGACAAGTGAAGATGACTGGAATATGGATGCCATTCTTGAGGGTTTGAATGGAGGCTTCAACATCGACATCCTCAATGGGGCGCTGCTCCATGATTGGAGGCTGTTTCTGGATGGTCTCCTCGCCATCTGCATCCTTGATGACCATCGGTTCGAGTTCAATTCGATTTACGTAGAGATTGTCAAAGCAAACTTCGACGAGATCGGCGTGGGCAGCTGTCGCCCGACTCGCGTCACGAATCATGTCTTCAACGCTGTGTCCACGCAATGATACGCAGATTTGGGTCTCGGTCATCGACGCGGGGACTCAGACCCCCTGTTTAACCGTATTTGAGACCGCAGAAGCGCAAACCGATTCCGAATATTCAATCTGAACATAATTGCACTCTGTGATTCCAACGTGGTGATGCGGTTTCGAATTGTCCAAAATAGCCCTAAATTGGGGGTTTTTCCCCAAAACAAGCGGAGCATTCAATAACCACGAGAGACCACGAAAGAATGACCCGTGAGGACCCCCTATGGGGGTCCTCAAAGAATATAATAAAGAGGGATAGAAACATGACCGAATCTGACTACAAAGCAGACAGCATCCAGGTCCTTGAGGGACTTGAAGCCGTTCGCAAACGTCCCGGCATGTATCTCGGTGACCCCCATGATGGTTCGGCTCTACACCACTGTATCTGGGAAGTCGTCGACAACGCGGTCGACGAGCACCTTGCAGGCTATTGTGATTCAGTTGAGATTATCCTTCAGAAAGATGCATCGGTGACGATTGTCGATCATGGCCGAGGCATTCCGGCTCGGGGTGGAGGCAGGGCGCAAGGCGTATACTGCTGGCCGTATACCACGGAAAGCTTCTGGGACTCCGAGCAGCCCGACATCAGGTCTTCACACCGTGAACATCGAAGGCTAGTGTATTTTGCTTGAAGTTCCATTTCCGTGTCTATCTCTTGTCACCGACAGACATCAGTTTGGCAACAGGCTCCTCGAAGTTGTAGTTGATAAGGCGATACATGGAGGAGTTAATCTTGTACAGCTGAGGGAAAAAGACCTCCCGTCGTCTAAGCTTTTGGTTTTGGCGTGTCGACTCCGTGAAGTTACAGCGGGACGAGCGCTGCTTTTTATAAATGACCGTGTAGACGTCGCACTCGCTTCAGGGGCTGATGGAGTCCAACTTGGCGAACTGGGATTGCCCATTGGAACAGCCCGAAAGCTATCGAAAGGCCGCCTCCTGTTGGGGCGCTCTGTGCACAGCGTGCAAGGGGCTCAGGAGGCAGCAGCAGGCGGATCCGAAAGCCCGCGCGGTGCATCCAGAACGCCAGCCACA
>CAXEUI010000017.1:0-10651 GCA_963999335.1 uncultured Candidatus Poseidoniales archaeon | reverse complement strand
CGGAATATGAGTATATCCATTCAAGCGGACCGTTCGGTTGAAGGGATGTCTGGTTCCCCAGTAGCGTATGGGTAGCCCTCAGAGTGGCGATCGTGTACGCCTAACAGCGGCCACTCCGGAAGGCCCAGTCACCCATGAAGGAATTCTACTCGCTCCGGCCGCCAGTGGCCATGTGACCGTCAAATTGGACAATGGTTACAACGTGACCTTTGCAGAATCAGAAGTTTCTGAAATTTCACGCCTCAGTACAGCGGTTATGGTTGAAGAGAACCTAGATTCTGGGCCTGCGGAAAACCCGAATCTACCTGAAATCTGGATCATACATACAGGGGGAACAATCGCTTCTAAAGTGGATTATGTGACGGGGGCTGTGGCTGCTAGATTTGAGCCAGAGGAACTCCTCGATGCGGTGCCGGAACTGGCCAATCATGCTCGGATTCGAACCAAGAAATTGGGCAATATGTGGTCAGACGACATTCGCGCTCGTCATTGGAACGCGATGATGGTGGAAACCAAGAATGCGTTTGATTCGGGCGCGGTCGGCGTCGTCATCACCCACGGCACAGATACAATGCACTATTCAGCAGCAGCGGCAGCATTTGCATGGGCCGGAGGCGGAGGCCGTCCCCCCGGTCGAATCGTCTTCACGGGTTCGCAGAGAAGCAGCGACAGAGGCTCTACGGATGGGACAGAGAATCTGATTGCTGCGGTTCATTGGGCCGCCCATGGCCCTGCGCCGACAGGGGAAAATGGAGACGCGAGCGTCATCATCATGCATGCAGGAAATGATGACGGGGTCTGTGCGGTTCTGCCAGGTTGCTCGAGTCGCAAATTCCACTCCAGCAAGAGAGATGCGTTTCAGGGGATTAACGCGCAGCCCATCGGAACAATCTCGGTGGGTCGTGGCGGCGAATGTGAAATTCAGGTAGAGGTGAAAGCGCCCACTCGCGAGGTTGCAACCGAACCGATTGCTTTTGATGAAGGCAAGCGCATCCTCCAACTCGTCGCTGGATCACACATGTACGCGGACCAGATTGAACTGGCTTCAAACTATGATGCAATTCTGTTTCATGGAACTGGATTGGGGCACCTCCCCATTGAGGATCCGAATGGAGACAGTCCCGAGAATGTCGCGATGCGACAAGCTGTGGGCGATTATTGCGCCAATGGAGGGGTTGCGGTCATGGTCACACAGTGTATCCATGGCCCGATTCACATGGACGTTTACAGCAAGGGAAGAGAACAACAGGATTTGGGTGTCCTTGGAAATCACGCAACGACGGGACCGGATGCGGCCCTCGTGAAATTGCATTTCTTACTCTCCACAGGTCAAGATGTACAATCAGGTTGGGACGCCAATCTATGTGGTGAGAATGCATCTTCAATTTTCAATTGATAAATTGATTTTTCAATTGGAATGTTCAATCACAAGGAAACCACTCTCATGAAGGACCGCTCTCCTATGGAGAGCGATATGGGCGAAAGGGCTGAGGACTTGGCGTGGCGTCGTCAACAAGCCGCGGCTGGAGGAGGAATGTCTCGCCTTGAAGCGCTTCGTGCCACTGGAAGGGCAACAGCAAGAGAACGGATCGATGCCCTCGTGGATTCAGATTCATTCGTCGAGATTGATGCACTGATTACCCATCGAAATCGAGACGGCAACATGCACATGCATCCTCAATTCGGAGATGGTGTCATCGCAGGCCATGGCACCGTCGATGGAAGGAGGGTCTTCTGCTTCAGTCAGGATTTCACCGTGTTTGGTGGTTCGATGGGTGAGATGCATGCCAATAAGATCTCCAAAGTCGTCGAGATGGCCGAACGAGCCCGTGTGCCCATCATCTGCATCTGGGACGGAGGTGGACAACGGGCACATGATGGCGTACATTCCTTGGCCGCCACAGGTGAAATGCTGGATTATTTCGTCTCCTGCTCAGGTCGCGTACCGATGATTAGCCTCGTCTTGGGGCCGGTCGTCGGCGTATCCGCATTGGCCGCCGCATTGGCTGACTTCGTGATATTAGGAGAAGGCCATGGACAACTGTTCCTTTCCAGTCCACTAGAGACCGAAGAGACGGCCAGCGGAGAGATGACGACCGAAGAAGTCGGTGGCGCCCAAATGCATGCGTCACGATCCGGTATCTGTTGCCTCACGGCCAGTGACGAAGATGATGCCATGGAAATCGCGATTGAATTGCTCTCGTTCTTCCCCGATTATTGTGGAGCAAGCCCTCCACACCTCGACTCAGGAGACCCTCACGACAGAGGCTGTCCCGAACTCATGACAATCATACCCGACGATAGCAATCGACCCTATGACATGGTCAAGGTCATTCAAGCGACCGTGGACAACGGTCACTTTGTCGAACTTTTTCCAATCTATGCTGAAAACATTGTCATCGGTTTGGCAAGACTTGCGGGTCATTCCGTCGGCATCATCGCGAACCAACCGAATGTTCTCGCCGGTTGTCTTGACATCGATGCGAGCATCAAGGCAGCTCGATTCATTCGAACCTGTGATGCATTCAACATCCCCCTCCTTTCATTTGTCGATGTGCCGGGATTCCTTCCAGGTACCGTGCAGGAATGGGGCGGCATCATTCGCCATGGTGCGAAGATGCTCTACGCCTATGCAGAAGCCACGGTACCAATGATGACTGTTATCACACGAAAGGCATACGGAGGAGCCTATCTGGCGATGTCCTGCAAACATCTCGAGGCAGATTACAACGTTGCATGGCCGACGGGTGAACTTGCAGTGATGGGGGCCGAAGGCGCGGTGAACATCATCCACCGACATGAACTCAAGGAAACTGAGAATCATCAATCAAAGCATGCGGAACTGGTCATGGATTACAAGAATAAATTCGGCGATCCCTATGTGGCAGCAAGAAATGGATGGCTCGACGATGTCATCGAACCGAACGAGACTCGACTCAGGCTGATTCGAGCCCTCAAATCACTCTTGTCAAAGCGTGTATGGCAACCGCCTCGAAAGCACGGGAATATCCCCCTCTAATCGAATTCGACGAGTTCGACCTCTAGGTCTTCGAATTCATCATGATCTGCGGAATACGATGGAGAGGGTTCACCGAGCATTTTTTCCATGTCATCTTTGGACAATGTTGCAATCATGTACAATCCGATGATGGAAATGACGGCCGCAATGACAATCGCAAAAACAATCCAGATTGAAAATATTTCACCTCCACTGTCAACAGTGATGATTGGCGTATTGTCACCCTCAGAGGAATCGGGCGATGGAACAGGGACCGTGTGATAGTAGATCTTCTCTTCAGTCCAGTCTCCATTCTCGTACATTTGAACTTGAAGGCGGTGGGCACCTGGCAACAATTCACTCATGTCGTTCGAAACGCTGCATTCCCAATCTTGTGGACTCTCTACATTTGGATTGCTCGCTGAGCAATCTGCTTCAAATTCAGACCAAACAAGTCCATCCCATCGCGTTCTGACCGTCCATGGTGTGCCATCATCAGGATCATGAATGGCGACGATGAACACGGCATCGTCATCGGTTTCCAACGGCCCCCAAGTCAATTGAATGGCATCATTGACCTCAGAGACCTCAAACTCGATGGGTACCGTGGAATTTCCATCTGCACTGGTTGCCGTCAGGTTCCAACCAACCGACAAACCAGACCAATCCGAGGCCGGAACAATCCTCAGAACATTGGACAGGATGGTGACGGTGAGGTGAGGGTGACTGCCCTCGATTTCAAACTCCACGGGCTCGCCATCTTCGTCCCATCCAAGTTCAGAAAGAGAAATTTCAAAGGGGGTATCTTCAATCAAGGAAACCCGTGTCAAATTGAGGCGAGGTTCGTCGGGAATCGAGGCCACATTGACAGTGAATGTTGCAGCGATTGGGGCACTCGTCTCGTCTCCGACCCATACTTCGACAGTGGTGGACCCATGCCAATTGAGGTGAGGTTGAATGGCGAGATTGTCTTGAGTCCACGTTAGATTCAGACCACCAGGTGTGGACGCGTTGATGATGGTTGCATTCACGCCCTCGGGATCTTCGAAATGGGATGTGATTGTGACCGCTTGCTGGGCGGCGTCCTCATCCATCTCTACAGATGGAATTGCACTAATCTGCACCACGGAATCATCAACTGGGAGGACTGTGGCACTCAAATTCAACTCAGTTGAAAACTCGATATCATAGCGATCGAAAATGGTCAGATTCAATATTTCAGTCCCAGTCCATTCTGCCTCTCCTGTGTGTTCACATACGATTGTGTTCGCATCGAGATAACAGTGCATTTGATGGGTGCTTGGAAGATGAGGGGCCATCTCGACAATCAGAGTCGTACCGTCAGGATCGATGGCGAAATCAGAGTACGGGATACTGGCGCTTCCATGCTGTGGCACTTCGATTACCGGGGCCGGCGAAATCAGTGTCGGTTCGCGATTTTCACGGAAGAATCCGAGTTCTAAGAAGGAGGGCATTCCATACCAATCCACTTCGATTATGAGTGAACGATTTCCTGGAGGAACGCCTTCGGTGGAGACTTCACAATCTGTTGCAGAGGCAGTGCCATTGTCCACAGAGCCAGTGAATGTTCCCGTCGAATTGATGCCATAGGTTGCGAAATCCAGGGGGTCCCACCAATCGCCCCCTTCGAGAATCGTACAGAGGACCGTGGTGCCTATCGGGAGTCCGCCATCACGGTGTGTGAGTCTTGTATTCGCGGAAACCACTCGTCCAGAGAGGCCTTCCATCTCATTGACATCAGAAGAATTGGAAACCATTGGCATGAATCGGGCACCAGTGAAGTCCTCGTAGATGTACGCATTCGAATCGGATGGACTTTCCCAGTTGACCTCGCGATTCGTCGCGTTCAGCCACTGAGTATGGTCACCCTTCAGCATGAGATCAAGGTAGGGGACGATGTGTTCGATTGCATGGTCCTGTTGCTCTTCACGGCTGATCTGGGCATTGCCATCATTGAAACCCTCCCAGAATCCGTTCTCGTCCTGATACTGCACATGATTGCCGCCAATCACAGACATGTAATGCCAAGGAATCGCATGATTGGCCAACCAAATATCGATATTTGTATCCGCTTTTGCGAGGTTATCCAATGTCCCGGTGAGATAGAGCCCCATCCCTGGATCCGGAGAGGGGCCCAGATTGGCTTCGGGAACGTTGGTGTTCGCGTTCTCAAGTCCGAGTGCAATCAATGCCGTAGGAGGTGGGTTGGACAGAAATTCTTCCCATGCGCCAGTCATCATCAGTTGACAGAGGGCCGCTTGCTTGGCGCCCAGCCCATGCCCTCCAATCCCCCAGTGATTGAGATTGAATGCGTCCCGCATATTTGCGGGATCTCCCAGAAGACTCCCGTTCTGATTGTTGTACTGAATGCGGTGCCACAGACCCAGAATGGATGAACATTGAGACAGAGTATCGTCGGAATTCCAATCAGGAGGAAGTACGATAATGATGTAGCCTGATGTGGCAACGGTTTTCCCCATCCAATCATACTGATCACTGGATTCCTCTGCATCCCCAATCCAGATGAGAAGAGGGAAGGGTCCAGAAGCATTGTCGATGGGCTGACCCAAACCAGATTCATTTGAGGGATAGTAAATCTGAGCCCAATGGGTTTGGTTCTCGCTTCCAGACCAAACGAGGTTCTGCCATCCTACAGGAAAGGAATCGACTTCGTGAGAATCACTGAAATCATCTGCGGCAGAAGTGATTCCAGAAAGAGATGAGAGGAGCAAGAGGCCGCACAGTGCCAAGGCCCGCCGAATGGTCGCCATCGCTTCGATGGGGCGCGTCAATGGACTTGAAGACGACCCCATGCAGTTCAATCCGCCCTAAGGGCGGATTCCATGGCGAGAAGGCGGGTCATGGTCAAACCCAAACCAGGGAGAAGGTGAGCGGCTTCGGGGACGTATAGACGGGCCCAGGCATCTAAATGCAGGGCAGCGAGCAACCAACGACCATCGAGGAGAAGGCCAGATTCTGTCTGTTCCACAACCATACCCACTTCTTGTGAATTGTATGATGATATCAAATGCAGATCGGCATCTGTTGAAAGAGTTGATTCTGGTTTCCCGGGTGCCATATCGAAATCGATGAAAAGACGCTGCCCGACGTTGTCAGCCACTTCATCACCATCGATCAAGTGTCGAACCCAAGGTCCTCGTTTGTCGAGAGGGCGACGACCGCCGATGGACCAGATGGAACCACCGGCTGCAGCCCATGCAGCGGCACATGAACGAGCAGAACCTCCACCTCCAATCAAACACAGGAGAGGGGCTTCAACGCCCGTGGCTTCAAAATCAAAACCAAAGTGATTAGCGATGGCGACAAGGCCACCACCATCGGTTCCTGCACAAAACCAATTGTCACCGTCCCATCGAAGTTGATTCACAGCCCCATTTTCGAGTGAATCATCGATCGAATGGACGCCCGAACGGGGAGAAAGGAGATGTTTCAGTGGACTGGCGAGAGAAATCCATGATTCATTCGCACCTCGTCGAGTTTTGACACGTTCCTGAGCTTGATGAAAAAGTGTATCTCCATTTGGAACATGACTAGGATTGGCGGCCTTGACATCAGACATCACTTTCGATGAAAGTCGGAGAAGTCTGGAAAGTGACGAAGGTGTACCCGGATCCCCATACAATCGATTGCTGACTTCTTTTTGTTGACGATTCCGAGTCACCCAAGCCCAAGCCATCGGCGAAGTCACATCTTCTGAATCAAGCAGATTGATTTCAGTGAGTTCGACTTCAAGACTGACCTGTTTCAAATGGGTCGCGGTCAGAGCCGCAAGGACTGGAGAAAGTGAATGCTGAATGGGTCTTCCAGCGACCGCATATCGAATTTGCATGCTACCGGATAATCCCGTGTCCCCACTCCTTCACTAAACCATCGGATGCGCACCTACGGTGCGCCAATCCCATGAATGCTTGAATACCGGGAGCGTTGCAGCCTGTTCATGGCCACCGACCTGGAGATTGCTCACGCAGCGTCCACCGCTCCAATTGAAGAGATCGCGTGGAAGCTTGGAATCGGGGTTGAAGAACTGATCCCAATGGGACAAGGTATGGCCAAGATAACGTGGGAGGGATTGAAATCGAAATTCGATCAACCCCGTGGTTCACTCATTTTGATTACCAGCGTGAATCCCACGCCATTCGGCGAAGGAAAGACGGTCACCACGATTGGCTTGACTCAAGCACTCAATCGCATCGGACAGAATGCCACCTGTACCATTCGAGAACCCAGTATGGGACCCGTTTTCGGTATCAAAGGAGGCGCGGCCGGTGGTGGTTACAGCCAAGTATTGCCAATGGAGGCCATCAACCTCCATTTCACCGGGGATCTACACGCTGTCACCAGTGCACACAATCTTTGTTCAACCATGCTGGACAACCACATCTATTTTGGAAACGAATGTGATATTGACACGAATCGGATTCTCTGGCCTCGTGTCATCGATATGAACGACCGTGCGCTTCGACATCTAGCGATTGGCCTGGGAGGGCCCAGGAATGGGGTTGCTCGAGAGGAGCGATTCGACATCACGGCTGCCTCTGAGGTCATGGCCATTCTCGCGCTTGCCTCTGATTATGCGGACCTTCGACACAGACTTGGAGAAATCGTCGTGGCCGAAAGCCGAACTGGATTCCCAATCAAGTCGGATGACATCGGTGCTGCCGGACCCATGGCTCTACTTCTACGTGAAGCCTTCTTACCCAATCTTGTGCAGACCATTGAACAAGATCCAGCCTTCATCCATGCTGGGCCCTTCGCAAATATCGCGCATGGAAATTCAAGTATCATCGCAGATCGAATCGCTCTGGGAGTCGCTGATTATGTCGTGACCGAAGCGGGATTCGGCGCCGAGATGGGCGCTGAGAAAATGATGCATATCAAGGCAACAGCGAGCGGTGTTGTACCCGATTGTGTGGTCATGAACGTCACCGTACGCAGCATGAAGATGCACGGTGGAGGATTCAGTACTGGTGGAGGAAAACGCCCTCGTCCAGAAGAGGTGGAAAAGGAGAATGTCGAAGCTGTTCGAGCGGGAGCGAATACGAATATGGCGAGGCACATTCGGAATATGTCACGATTCGGGGTGCCAGTCATCGCCAGTGTGAACGTATTCCCAACAGATACGGATGCCGAGATTGAGGCACTCGTAGAAGAAGCAAGAGATGCCGGCGCATCAGATGCCGTGGTCACGAGGGTGCATTCAGATGGTGGTGAAGGTGGGGCCGACCTCGCACAGGCTGTCGTCTCAGCATGTCAATCCCACATCGCCGAAGGTCGGCCATTCGAACCTCTCTTCGGACCCAACGCTCCACTTGAGGAGAAGATGTTGCGAATCGCGACCAATGTCTATGGCGCAGCGAGTATCGACTTGGCCCCGAAGGCACTGAATGAACTCAAAACCTTGCAGAATTGGGGATATGGAAATCTCGCAGTTTGCATGGCCAAGACGCAGTACTCATTCTCTCATGAAATGAAAGAATTGGGAGCCCCAAGTGGCTTTACGTTGCCCATTCGAGAACTCAGACTCAACGCTGGAGCAGGCTTCATTGTGGCCATTTGCGGCACCATGATGACGATGCCGGGCCTTCCACGCATCCCAGCTGGAAATGACATGGACATGGATGAGGATGGAAACCTGCTCGGCATGTTCAGATGAGGGGATTCAATGCGGGTCGCTTTCATTCTCACATTCTTGGTAGCATCTGCGTCTCTGGCAGGATGCTTGGGCGACGACGAGCCGGATTATTCGGGGTTCGAAGGTTGCACAGAGGAAGATGTGCAATGCGAAACAAACCTGCCTGAAGGAAACGAAACCCTGCCTGAAGGAAACGAAACCCTGCCTGAAGGAAATGAAACCAATGTCGGAACATGGGAGGGTGAAAGGGTACCCCAAGTTGCCACTCTAGCGAGAGAGCCAAGCGGTATTTGGGAACAATGGCAATTGTCGGATTATATCGACACTACGTGGAACAACACGACGATGATGCCATGGATTCTCATCGAATTCGCAAGTACTGACTGCAGTCATTGCTGGAATTATGCGGATGACATGGAACTCTTGCACAATCAATATCGGGACAATGTGACATTCTTTACCTTCGCAGTGAATTTCAGTTCCAACGATAATTTTAATGCAAGTCTTGAGGAGATTGCCGCATTTCAGGATAAGACCACATTCGACGGTTGTTACTACGGCACAAAGAATTGTGATGAACGTCCTGGCCCAGCTCACAATTGGACCTATGTAGATGACAGAGATCAATCAGAGATGATTACTTTTCATTCACAAGGTACACCCATGTTCGTGATCATTCGGCCTGATGGAATCGTTGAATGGCATCAAGAGCAGAATGACGAATCAGTTGTAGATGCCTTGGCCGCACTCTTCCCAGAGGAGGTGTGAACTTGAAGAGAATCAAGCAGATTGAGGATGGAGTGCGCGTTCGTGTACAGCACGAAGATGACCTTTGGGCCCTCGCACAGATGATTCGGTCCGGTTGCAGAGTGGGCATGATGGGTTTCCGTCGCGACCAAAGTACTGGAACCCAGGAATCAGGGCGCGCCAAATCCGCGGAACGGAAGCCGATGTGGATTGTTCTAGATGCGGAGTCGACCGAATTTCAGCCGTTCACAGACAATCTGCGAATCCACGGAATCATCCTCGAGGCAGCCCTTGACAAAGGCAGCCATCACACCCATGCAGTGGGCCCCCGAGATGATCTGGAAATCTCTTGGACGGGTGGGATTTCTGAATCCGATCGAAGTCTGCTCGCCGAAGCGGTTCAGGACAGTGGCCGCGGGCGGGTCGCCATCGCAGTGGTCGAAAGCGACGAGATACTTCTCTTTGAGATTGCCCAGCATGGCATGCGGCAGGTCGGAGATACATTCACACTCAGAGGCGGCGGAAAACGTGAAAAGAAATCCACCGAGGTTCGCAACGCCTTTCTGGCGAAAATCGCGGATCAGGCATCCAAAGCAATCTCACCGGAGATGCCCGTGGTCATCTGCGGGCCGGGGATGGCACGAGTGCAGTTCGAATCCTTACTGAAAGGAACCGGGGTCGGTCATCGAACCCTGAACATTGGCACCACCATCGGTGGGCGTTCAGCAGCCAACGAAGTGATGAGAGAAGGCACTGCGGATGCGGTGCTGGGAGAATTTGCCATGGCAAAGCAGGTGAGACTCATCGAAGAAGGATTGGCGCGAATCTCGACCAGTGGAGCGGTTGCCTATGGACGCAAGGCGTTGGAAGACGCGGTGGCCCAAGGTGCCGTCGAATCCCTCGTAATCGAAGCGGGAATGTTGCGCAGCGAGACATTCTGGGCCGATGCCGCATCACAGGTCCGGACAACCGGTGGTGAAGTCATCCAAGCGAGTGCCAATCACGACGCAGGTGAGCAACTGATGGGCCTGGGTGGCGTCATCGGATTGTTGCGCTGGTCTATGGGTTAATCAGCCCTGGAATCCAGGGTAATGTTGTGAAGTGTACTGAGATGCACTCTGCGCGTCATAGCCCTGTGCGAGCAGGCTGCTGTAGTACTCCTGTGCGGGATCCGGTGCGGCTACGGGGGCTGCTGCCATCGGTGCTGCCACCGGCGCCCCCACCATTGGGAC
>CAXEUI010000016.1:0-10745 GCA_963999335.1 uncultured Candidatus Poseidoniales archaeon | reverse complement strand
CTCGCTGGGTGTTCCGGTGACGATGCAATCGATGTTGTCTGCCTTTGCGACCAGCGTGGGGATCATGTCTCGATCCGGATTCTTGGCGAAGTAAGAACGAACCCTGTCTTGGAGATCGGTCGCCTTACCCACATACAGAACCCGACCTTCTGAGGTTTTGAACAGATACACACCGGGTTGGGTCGGCAGATGCAGTGTCTTTGGGTTCACTGCCATCGCTCAACCTCATACCGTCGCGTACGCCGCTGTGAATCAACCCTCTGCCCACGACAGGTGAAGTGTCATGTGCAAGAGGAACACCGGATATTCCATGCTGCCCGAGTCACAGGCTCGCATCCTGCGCCTTCTCGCTCGTTATCCTGACGAGTTGACGGAGGCCTGGGATGTACCCAGAGAACTGTCGCTCCCAGGAATCTCAGAATCGCTCGGTTTGGTCCGCAGTGCGCTGCATGAACCGCTCAAGGCGTTGGAGGATGAAGGGCTCATTCAGACTCGAACCGCTCATGTCATCGGAGGCGGTTCTCGAAAGCGCAACGTGATTCATCTCACGACCAAGGGTCGTCAACAGGCATCCACCTTGGTCACGATGGCCGGACATTCGATGTCGATCGAATCGACCGATGGCCTGCATGGTCGAGAATCCGATCTTGGACAACTTGAGGGCGCTCTAGCAGATGGTGCTGCCATTCTCACTGGAATGCCGGGCATTGGCAAGACGGCCCTACTCCAAGCCCTTCCATCGACACGATACGTGACCCTAGACGCCTCGATGGACGCGCAGATGCTGGTTGCATCGTGGCTTGAGATGGAGGATGCCCCTATCGATCTGGAGGCCCAGATGGAATTGCTGTCTGTTGTCAACGAGGTCCTTGTGGCAGACGAGGTGCAGGATGTTCATCCGCGGCATCAGAAAGGTGTCCATGTACTCCTTGGCGGGCTCCTCGAATCCAAGACCCGAGTCGCCATCGGGATGCGTGCCCCCTGTCCTTTCGACAATGCGATTACACTCTCTGGAATCGATGCTGAGGCGGGTCAAAAGCTGCTTGGCGCAGAGGTTGATTCCGAGACGGCATCCGATGTCTGTGAGGCGCTGGATGGCCATCCACTCGCCCTTCACCTGTGGACGCCTTCGGATGACTTGCCCGAAGCCGGTGATGCCGTTCAGGCCTTCGTCGAAGAGACCGTTCTTTCACGACTCGCCGATGATGCTCGCGAGAGTCTCGATGCGCTGAGCGCAGAGCCACGCCCAGTCATCGCTTCCCATCTGGATGCGATCGACATCAATCCGCTGGATGACGCCGCCCTGTTGCGCTGGCCGAATGGCCAAGTGGAGGTCCAACATCTGATTCGCAATGTCCGCAGGGTTGCTTGGAAGGCCCCAGAAGCGATTCATCGACAGTCGGCGGAGCGCTGGTCACAGATTGAAGATGGTGAGGCTCGTTGGTTTGAGGCATATCACCGGACAATGGCCGGAGAGGAGACGACGGATTTCATCGTCGAGAACAGTGAATCGATTCTATCCGAGAGCGCCGCTGCTGCAGCACTTCTCGACGATGTTCTGCACATGCTTCCCGACGCGCATGAATTGCGCAGGATGGCCGCGCGATTGGCCTTGGAACGAGGAGAGTCCGACATTGCTGCCGATTATCTCAGTGATCTCCCACAGCCCAATCATGCACTCTTGGCCCGACTGCATCGAACACAAGGGAATATCGCGGCCGCTGAGAAGGCAGAGAGCAAGGCGCAATCATCCGCTTCAAAGGCCGACGCGGCTCGAATGCATCTGTCGCGGATGGCCGCCTTGATTGATGATCGATTGCCGGATGAAACCGGCGATCTGGATGCGGTGGAACAAGGTCTTGCCAGCGTCAATATCGGCAATCTAGAAGATACTCAGAAGCGTTCCGCAATCGTTCTCATTGCCATCCTCCGACATCGAATGGCCATGCTTCGTGGTGATGGCGATGCTGCTGCATCCGTTCGAAACGATCTGACTGAACTCGCGGATGGCGACGACCCACTCATCGACAGGTTGGCACACCTTGAGGCTCTGCGTCTCTCCGATCCAGATGGATCCAAGCGATTGGAGGCCGAAGGGGCGATGCGGCGCTTGGTGGGTCGCACCTTGGAGACATTGCAACGTGTCTCACTCGGCTTGGCTCTTGTCCAAGCCCAAGCTCGTTCCAATCCACCCGGTGCAGCAACCACCCTCGAAGGTCTTCGAAACCTGCCCTTGCCATTGGACCAAGCCGCCGGTCGAAGACTGGATGCTCTGCTCTGGTATTGGCATGGAGAATTGGAATCTAACAATCGTCTGGCGTACTGGCGGGAAGCCGTCCTCCGCTTCCGCCGGGCCGAATGTCCCCGTGCTGCTCGCACTCTGACAGCAAAATTGCACAAAGCGCTCTGAAATCTCGGTTTGGCCCTCCTTAGGAGGGCAAACCGGAGGCCGAAAGCATTCAATGGGATGCTTGACCGCACGATGCCATGATGGTGCGTGGAAAGGGCGTCATGCTCCTCATTTCTGTCCTTTTGCTCGCCAGTTGGACCCCACTTGTTCCAGCGGCCCTAGATGCGTCAAATCTCTCACAGACCGAAGGCAGGGCCACGACCACTTGGTCGAGTTCCATGACCCTGACCAGCGACTACACCGTGGCCGCAGGTGACACGCTTGTCATCACCGCCGGAGCGACGATTTCTTTCGATGACAATGTTCGACTGTATGTCGAAGGTGAACTCGATGTGACTGGAACCGCATCAAACCCCGCAACCATCACCCGATCTGATGATGCGACTGCTCACGAGGGCATCCAATTCAATGCATCCAGTCGAGGCCGTGGCAGTGTCATCGACTATCTTGTCATCGAGCATTCCGAATGGGGCATCACCATCTACGACAGCAATCCAACATTGAACGATGTTTACATCGAGAATCCGGATTATGTCGGCGTGGACATGTTCAACAGCGCCAATCCCACCATCCAGCGATTGACGATACAGGATGGAGGCCAGGATGTCGCAGCCTCCTCGGTGAACAATCGATATGGCATCGGTCTGTCGATTGGCGCCAGTAGCAACCCGCTGGTCCTCGGTGCGACCTTCGACAATCTGACCACAAGAGCAGTGAACATGTGGGGAGACTCCTCGGGATTCCTGAGAGATCTCGTCATCAGCAACATCTCTGCAATCGGCACAGGTGGGTGGCTCTCTGCAGGAATCTGGGTCGAAGACAGCGTTGTGCTGTTTGACAATGTGAGCGTCGACCGATCGGATACTGGCATCTGGGTCCAGCACATCAGCGAGACTGTGAGCACGCGGCCCACCTTCTGGGACACCACAGTGACCAACAGCATGTATCGCGGCGTCATGGTGGAACAGACCAACCGTTCCAACTTCATTTCGCCACTCAATGCCATCTTCGAGAATCTGGAGGTCCGGGGTTCAGGTGGTCCCGGGGCGAAAACTCCAGGACTGTGCTACCACGCCATCGGCGTCAACACGAGTGGAATCGACATCACTGATTCACGAGCCATCGACAATGTCTGCAATGGCTTCAAGGCTTACATGATTGATTCGGCGACCATCGTCGACAATCTGACCATCGTCAACAGTGGGAATCCCGTTGCAACCAGCAACAACGACCGCGCCGGCCTCTTCATGCGAAGTGCAAGTTGGGCAAGCCAGTTCCGAAACATCAGTGTCACTGGAAGCCCCGGCAATGGCATCCATCTCTCAAAGGCCAGTCTGCAAGGACATACATGGTCTGCAATCAACAACAGTGGCCACGGTCTCTATGTCGATGAGTCTCATCCTGATGTCACAGGAGTCACCGTCACGGACAACGGCCTCAATGGCCTTCGGGTCTACGATTCCAGCAATGTCGAACTGTTTGACTTGGTCAGTGCCAATAACGGTGGTCTAGCCCTCATTCCCGAGCAAGGTGTGGGTCTCACATTCGAGAAATCCAATGATGCGAACTCTGGGAGCAAGAATGTCTCCTGTACGCGCTGCTCCTCGACGAATGATGCATGGGGCGGGGTCCGCGTCGAGAAGAGCATCGACCTGCAGTTCCATGACCTCATGGTCACCGACCCCGGCAACGGCGGGCTCGCCGTCGAAATCGACAATGGCGGCCTCATCTTCGATGGATGGGTGGACATCCACGGTTTGGAAGTTCAAGCCAATCGAACCGGCCCCATCGTTCAACTGACCGATACCGAAGCTCACATCTCAAGTGTTCGACTCAATGGAACGCACAATGGCCTTGCTTGGGATGGGAGTGATGATGCGCTCACCAGTTCATTTTCCGATGTCGTGCTTTCCGGTGCCAATTGCCTTGAATTCACCGACCTGCACTTGGTGGTTGCAGCCGGTGTGGATGTCTCTGGATGCACCGGTCAGATCAACCTCCGTGATTCCACAGTCAACATGTCGCATGCGATTCAAGGTTCATCGGTCACCTTCGACATGACCGGTCAGCCGAGCATCCTGCGTTGGATTGATTCGGCTGACCTTGGGTTGCTCAATGTTGGTGTAGGGAGTCTGGTCGACGAGATGTGGACCATGCATGTGTGGGCTACCAATCAACACAATCACGGATTGCCGTATTCGGTTCTCAATCTCTCCTTTGATCAAGTTGAATCCGATCAGACTCACACTATGCCCTACAGTGGCCACGTTGTCATAGGCCCGTTCTCAGCACAGCAGACCAACTGGTTCGGGTCCAGTGCATGGACGGAATTCTGGATTGGATGTGAATACGATGGCGAGCGTGCAGATTCTGGAACCTCTGCACCCATACCAGTCAACCGTGTACCCAACTTCACTTCACCCGTGGTCCTTTGTCAAATCACCCTGACCAATCAGGCACCACTCATCATCTGGGATTCGCCACTTGACGAGGAGGTTTTCGGCAGCGGTGCATTGGTCCTGTTCAATGCCTCTGAGACTTGGGATCTGGACGATGACCCCATTTCGTACACTTGGACCAGCAGCATCGACGGCAACCTGATCACTGCCTGTGGTGCGTTTGACTCGGATTTGAATGGCTCCTACTTGCTCGCAAACGACATCAATATGCAAAATGAAGGATGTCTATCAGATGGATTGCATGACATCACACTTGAGGTCTGTGATGACCAAGGCAACTGTGCCAACGAGAGCCGCGAAATTGAGTTGAGAAACCTCCCTCCAGTCATCGACATCATCACCGACCCCGGAGTCGACATGGACGGTGCACTGCGCCTCTTCCGAACCGCCGCACTTCACGTCAATATGACTGGGACCACCGACCCTGAAGGGGACCCCATCTTGTGCGGCATTGATGTATCCTACCGGTCTGGAGATGGCGCGCTAGAGCCCTGTGCGATGGAGTGGAATGCAACCTTCCTCGATGCGGCGGATTCGATGACATCCTTCACCTACACAATTACCGTCACCGATGGTGTCAACACGCCGGTCGACCTCATCTATCAGATTGAACTGGTCAATGAATTGCCACATCCCCAGTTCACCATCACCCGCTTGGGCAATACATCAGCATTCACGGTTCAACTCGATTCCTTCGGTTCCTTCGACCCTGAAGGAGACCCCATCGTCTACCGCTGGTCGAGCGATTTGCTCGGCATCATGTTCGATGATGGCGATGGCGTCTGGACCGGCCGCTTGCCAACTGGAACTCACCAAATCACCCTGTCCCTAAGCGATGATCGCACCGAGCATCTCGATGTATGGTCAACCCACACTGAGACGCTGATTGTCGAGAACACACCCTCGACCGCGATGATTTCCAGCCACAGCGATTTCTCC
The DNA here is from genome assembly GCA_963999335.1 of uncultured Candidatus Poseidoniales archaeon. Lineage (GTDB taxonomy): Archaea > Thermoplasmatota > Poseidoniia > Poseidoniales > Thalassarchaeaceae > MGIIb-P. Next base: position 4,937 of record CAXEUI010000016.1, on the reverse strand, counting down.
ACCGATTCAAGTGTACTCCATCAGTTGGAATCCGAGGGCAGTGGCGATTGGGATTTGTCTTGTGCCGATTACAGCGATGATTGGGCGATGACCCACCTCTGCGAGGATGGTCCAGTGGTCAATCCAGACAATGTGGCCGTACGCTGGGATTCAAGCCTCGTGAACGGTGCACTGGGCACGGATTGGTCCTTGTCCGCACGCTTGCCCGCAGGTCAGCAGACCGTGTCTTTCACCGTCGATGATGGTGTCAACCCTCCCTCAGTCTCCAGCATCGATGTTGATGTTTCTGAGAGCGCGCCAGTCTTGGTTCTGACCAGCCCGGTTCCCGGCATCGAGGTGGACAGCGACGGACCGGTCCTGTTCGATTTCAGAGGCTCGTTCGATGCTGATGGAGATGAGTTCTGGGTCAACATCTCCAGTGATCTCTTGGAAGGTCTGATTATCGAGAATGGAACCACTGATTATTGGTACAATGATGACCTCCCATCGGGGGTCCACAACCTCACATTCAACCTGACAGATTCCACTGGACTGACTCGAATCCACAACCAGATTCTGCACGTGAATCCAACCGCACCGCACGCCATCATCTCCTCGCTCACCGAAGGCCTGTACATCTCACCTGGAGAGTCAATCGTCTTCGATGGTTCACAATCGTGGGATGCGGATGATGACATCATCCAGTACATCTGGCATCAGGTGACTTCCACCGGCTCGATTGAAGTGGCCAATGATGTCAATTTCACCGCGTGGTTCCCGCCCGGACAACTCACCTTCACGCTCACAGTTCGTGACTCTCGAGGCGTCTTGGACATGGCTTGGATCAACATCACTGTGGGGGCATCCAATCCGGTTCTATCCCAACTCACTGTCAATCTCGATGAACTGGAATCCGATGTGAAGAACACTCTCGTTGTCACCGTATTCTTGCAGGATGCGGATGGAACCACGCAGATGGAAGGCAGTGTACAGGGCCGTGTATCTTACGGTTCCACCAGCGACGAATTCACGATGTATGATGATGGCGCTGGCAGTGATGCAGTCGCTGGTGATAGCATCTACACGGGAATCATGACCACCAATCCCGGTACAGAGGAATGGGCGAGTGTCGAAGTCTGGGCTCTGGATGGAGACCTGTCATCCAACGTGGTCAAAGACCAATTGGCCATCCATCAAGCAGCTGGAATCTCTGGCGTCTTCGGTCTCTTGGGCACAAACGGCGTGGTCGCTCTGGTTGCGATTCTACTCATCTTCGGCCTGATGGGCGGCCTGTATGTCCTGCGCAGCAAGCGACAATTGGCCGCAGACCTCGAGTTGATCGAGTCATGGGGCGGTGGTCTAGGTGCAGACCAAGGATTCGACTTGGGTGAGGAAGAGACCGCACCCGACATTCCTGATATGGAAGCAGAAGCACCGCCACCGATGAGCGATTTTGGTGACTCCTAATCCTTCGTTGCGTAATATTCCACATATCGTTCGGCATTGAGTGCATAGGTGTATTCGTCGAGAACTCGGTGGCGACCGTTGGCCGCCATCACTTCTCTCTGTTCGTGGTTGTTCAGAAGTTCATTGATGGCCGCTGACAACGTCTCTGGATGATTGATGTCGAACAGACCACCGACCGTTTCGTCGACCATTTCAGGCAATGGTCCGTCATCCACGGTGACAACCGGCGTTCCGCTGGCCATCGCCTCAAGTGGAATCAGACCTTGACCTTCGTAATATGAGGGATAAGCCACCAGATTTGAACTTCGGAAGAGTTGCGCCAGTTCTTCGAATGGGAGTCCTGGCTCGATTGTGACAGCCTCAGAAACGCCCAGTCGCTTGGCTTGTCGTTCCAATGTTCGCTTCATGTGTCCTCGACCGACGATGACCAGATGAGCCCTCGGATAGGCTTCCAGAACCTCCGGCATCGCCTTGAGCAGTGTTCTGTAGCCCTTGCGCGCAACCAGACGGCCCACAGCCAGAATCAGTGGCGTCTCAGTCTCAGCTAGACCTGCCAGCGCATTCTCATCGGGTTCCCCGTATCGCTTTCGCATCTCTTCATGCGCGAGCATCGTGTCTTCATGATCGCAATCAAGGGGCACGAACATGTTGGTATCCACGCCCCAACGAACCACTTCACAACGCCAATTCTCTGGTGGATTGTATCGAGATTGAAAATCGGCCTTGGTCGCCTCTGAATTGGCCACGCAGAGGGTCGATGCTCGAACGGCTGCGCGCTCGTATTTCGCATAGTACTTGGCGGTCAGGAGAATGGCGAGATCGTTGGGATTCTTCCACACTGCAGACTCACCGTGTTTGGCTGCTCGTGTCATGCCGTCACGCTCTCCCAGCCAAGATCCGTGTAGACTGGTGATGACGGGACCGATTTTCTCTCGTACAAGCTGATATTGCTTCTCTTTCCAAGAGATCATCGGAGCGTGAACGTGAACGGCATCGAATGGGTCCTTGCGATGGATCCGCAGAAGTTCTCGTAGCGCCCATTTTCCATAGGATACCGTGAAAGCCATGGGCAGCGGAGCCCATTTGACCGATAGAACGGAAACACCCTTTTGTTGCGGTATTCTACGTGGATTGCGTTCGACACTCTTGTCACGCCGCGTAATCACTGTAACGCGATGTCCTTGTTTGACCAGTGCCCCGGCCAGATGGAATACAACCGAGCCCATTCCACCCCAGCGAGGTGGATATTCACCCGATAACATCGCGATATGCAGGCCAGACCCTCCAATGGGGCCTGTAAGGCCCCCCGTTTTGAATGAATCCGGTTTAAGTCGGGAACGGTTGCATTCAAATTGGTTGTCTGGGTCCGAGAGTGCGGGGATGTCATGGCGGATGCACTACCTGTACATGTGACGGTCGTCATTCCAACACGGAATGAGGAGGCCGCAATCGTCGATACAATTCACTCGATTCCCAATGACGGATGGTGCGAAAAACTCGATTTTCTCATCGTTGATGGCAATTCCACCGATCGCACCCGAGAGTTGGCCGCCGAAGAGGGTGCTTGGGTCGTATTGGAGCCTCGCAAGGGGTACGGTCGTGCGTACAGAACCGGTTTTGCACTGGCGCCCGGCGACATCATTGTGACACTAGATGCCGATTGCACCTATCCTGGAGAAGAAGTCCCAGGGTTGGTTCGAAAACTCGTTGAAGAGAATTTGAAATTCATCACTTGTGATCGTCTCCGTCGTGCAGAAGATGGCGCCATGTCTGGACTACACGGATTTGGCAATTGGGGCCTTTCGGCAACAGCTCGGATGCTCTTCTGGTATGGCATCCACGATTCGCAGAGTGGAATGTGGGTGTTTTGGAAGAACATCATGCAGAATGAGAAGATGCGTCCCACCCACGATGGCATGCCATTGTCCGAGGAGATGAAGATCAATGCTCGCCGTTGTTTCGGCCGCAAGAAAGCCGTCGAGGTCAGCGTTCCGTACCGCGTTCGCGTCGGTGATGCGGAAATCAACACATGGGGCGACGGCTGGCTCAATTTCCGTTTCCTCTTCGCCAAGCGATTCGGCCTCAATCGAACCCGTTCAGATTGGGGACCCGACGAAAACACCCAACGTTGAGCCTGAATTGTTTTCATTCCCAGTCATTTTTCGGGGGGGCAACAGCCTTACGTGTGCGGGTGCCTCCGGCACCCGATGACAACCTCTGGTTCGATTCCAAGGCGTTCCCTCGCCGTGATTGTGATTCTCAGTATGCTGATTTCTTGCATTCCTTCTACGATTGCAGATGACGATATGGCCTCAGCAAACATTGCGGTTCCAGGCACTTCCTATACTGAATGGGTGTGCAATGGAGATGGATGCTCGCACGGCAACGACGTTCGGGATTATTGGAAGGTTGACGCAATCAATGGCGACATCGTCGAGGTTGCAGTATCGGGTCAGATGAGCAATCCTGACAATGGAATCTGTACATTGTTTGGAGCGTTTACAGATGGCTGGGAGGGCGATGTTCGTCTCAAGGACTCCGCTGGCAATGAACTCAGCCATTCAGGATTCGACAATGATGGACCGACCTCAGTGAATTTACAGACACCCGCAACGAGTACGGACAGTTTCTATGTTGAGATTACAGGTGATGATACCAACTGCAACGACGAAATCGAGTATCAGATTACGTTCAGTCTCGACGAGTATGATCGAGACACGGATTCAGATGGATTCCCCGATCGAGATGATGATTGTGATGAGACGGCCGGAAGTTCTGTTCAGGATAGGATAGGGTGCCCCGATAACGATGATGATGGCTGGTCCGACACTGGTGATGAGTTCCCAGATGAACCCAGTCAGCATGCCGATCTAGACCACGATGGCTACGGTGACAATTCAAACGGTGTCAATGGCGACCAATGTGCCACAGAATGGGGCGATTCCTTTGAGGATCGATACGGTTGCCCCGACCGTGACAATGACGGCTGGTCCGATCCAGACCAATGGGGTGAATGGGGTCCTGTTTGGACAACCAATGACGGTGGAGATGCCTTCTGGGAAGATGCCACGCAATGGTCCGATTACGATGTCGATGGCTACGGTGACAACTGGGCGGATGAAGAATGGAACGATTCACACGAAGAGATGGGCGTTGGCGAGTATGTCGACAATGCTTCCACACCTGATTTCTGTCCACTTGAAACCGGTTACTCATTCCAAGATCGAATGGGTTGCCCTGATTTGGATGGTGACGGTTGGTCGGCTCCGAGCGGCAATTGGACTTGGGAATTCGATGGCGCTGATGCCTTCGACAATGACCCCACCCAGCACGCAGACAATGATCGTGATGGCTATGGTGACAACACATCGGGCACCAATCCGGATTTCTTCCCGAACAACCCCACTCAGTGGGCTGACACCGATGGCGATGGTTACGGTGACAACCATGGAGATGGTGATTGGCAAGCTGACAATTTCAGCGATGATGCC
>CAXEUI010000015.1:0-10764 GCA_963999335.1 uncultured Candidatus Poseidoniales archaeon | reverse complement strand
AAGGGCCAGCGTACTGTCGCTTCGGCGATATCTACACTGAAAAACTGGAGGAATCCAAATGGCCAATACCACGCACCGCCCAAAGAAGGGTAGCATGGGCTTTGGCCCGCGAACGAGAGCGAACCGGCCCTATGGCCGTGTCAAGAGTTGGCCTCAGAGTGATGAAGATGAAGTCCGAGTTCAGGGCTTTGCTGGTTGGAAGGCCGGGATGACTCACGTCTTAATGCGAGATCTCAATCCAGGCAGCCCAAGTTCCGGTTCAGAGGTTCGCAAGGCTGTCACCGTTGTCGAAGTTCCTCCCATGCGTGTTCTCGCAGTTCGAGGTTACAAGATGACGCCTTACGGCAAGCAGACCGCAGGTGAAGTTTGGGCGAGCGCCGACGAACTCGGCGATGTTATGCCAAACCTTTCTCGTCGAATGCCCCAGCGCAAGGAGCACGATGCTGAGGCTCACCTCGACAAGCTTCGTGAATCCAATTTGTCTGAAGTCCGTCTAATCGTGGCATCCCAACCAGAGAAGATCTCCGCTGTGGGCAGTAAGACCCCCTCAATCATGGAGATGGGCATGACGGGAGGTGACAATGCTGCACAATTGGAGTGGGCCTCCGAGAAACTCGGTGAAGAGTTGACCATCGAGGATGTTTTCACCCCTGGTTCCGACATCGATGTCATCGGCGTGACCAAGGGATATGGAAATCAGGGTGTTGTCCGTCGTTTCGGCGTCAAATTGCTCTCACACAAGAACTCCAAGCGCCGTCGTCAGATCGGTAACATGGGTGACTTCGGTACTGGATACGTCCGCAAGACCATTCGTCAGGCTGGTCAGACAGGATATCACCAGCGAACCGAGTACAACAAGCGAATTCTCCGAATTGCTGGAGAAGAAGAGAGCCAGATTACTCCCGCCGGTGGCTTCCTCCACTACGGCGAAATCAAGAATCACTACATGATTATCCAAGGCAGTCTGCCCGGCCCCGCAAAGCGTTTGATTCGCTTCCGCGATGCAACTCGTCAACGAAATGAGCAGCATCCTGTCGACATTACCTACGTCAGCACGGCGTCCAAGCAGGGGGTGTGATTGAATGAAGGTCAAGACCTACGAACTCACGAACACCATCGAAGTCGAGGAACTCGAAGCGGGCATCATCATCGATTATAGCATCGAGGCAGTCGATGGCAAGAACGTCAAACTTCCAGATGCGTTCGAGAGTGTTTATCGCCCGGATATCATCCGACGTGCTGTCCACTCATCACGCGCAAATCGACGCCAGTCGTATGGTCACCGTGAGCACGGTGGAAAGCGTGCACCGCAACCTGGAATGAAACACTCTGTAGAATGGTGGGGCAAGGGCCGTGGTGTCAGTCGAATCATGCGAAAGACCAACCAACGCACGGGTGCACAGAATCCCCACACACGTGGCGGACGCCGCGCGCATGGACCCATGGTCCAGAAGGAGTGGGCACAGAAACTCAACACCAAGGAAGCCAATGCTGCACGCGATTCTGCGATTGCAGCCAGTGCTGACGCAGAGAAGGTTGCTGCTCGCGGTCATCAATTCAGTGACAATGTCCGATTCCCAATCGTCCTTGGAGGTTATTCTGAAGATGGTGAAGACTACGATATCGAGAGTCTGCCTCTTGAGAAGGCCACCAAGAAATTCATCGCAATGATGGAGAGCATTGGCCTTGGAGATGACCTGTATCGAGCCAACAATGGCCGCAACATTCGTGCGGGCAAGGGCAAGATGCGCGGTCGCCGACGTCGAACTCCCCGAAGCATCCTCTTGGTCGTTGCACAGCGCGACGCCCTCGCCAAGGCAGCACGCAACGTCCCCGGTGTGGACGTTGCCGTCGCCAAGGACCTCTGCGCTGAGGATCTGGCGCCTGGCGGTGACGCAGGTCGTCTCACCGTTTGGACAAAGTCGGCCATCTCGGCACTGGAGTGATTGATATGGATCCATACAAAATCATCTTGATGCCTTGGATTACCGAAAAATCCCTCGAAGCTCGCCGAGTCGCTGCCGAAGATATTGGCTATGCAGAGAACAACAACCGTTTGGAGTTCATTGTTCGACGCGAGGCAACTAAGGCTGATGTCAAGGCCGCCGTTGAGGAACTCTTTGAGGTCAAAGTGGCCAAGGTCAACACGCGAATCTGCAAGGAAGGCAAGCATGCCAGCGTCAAACTCGCTGAGGGTTATGATGCCGAAGAGACAGCACTCAAGCTGGGAGCATTCTGATTGGAGGTGTGATGTATGGGCAAGCGAATTCGTGCACAGCGCCGTGGTTCTTCACCGAAGAATCGCGTACGCAGTCACCGGTTCCCCGGTGCAAACCGCCTCCCCCGTAGGGAGGGAGATGTGGGTGAAGTTGTGGAGATGATTCACAGCCCCGTCCACACAGGTCCTCTGGCCAAGTTGAAGTTCGACGATGGGGCCACAGGCCACGTCGCAGCGACTGAAGGCATGTTCGTCGGCCAGAAAGTTGCTTTTGGAGAGAATGTCAGCCTTCGACCCGGGAATGTGACCACGTTGGCACAGATCCCTGAAGGAACTGCGATTTCCAATGTCGAATGTCGACCTGGTGATGGCGGCAAGTTTGCACGCTCCGGCGGCAACAATGCCATGCTGGAAACTCGAATGGGCGACCGAGTCCGTGTTCGATTGCCGAGTGGCAATCTCAAGGATCTCCCCGCCAAGTGTCGAGCCACCATCGGTGTTCTCGCAGGACACGGCCGCACCGAGAAGCCTCTGATGAAGGCCGGTGCCGCCTTCTATCGCGCAAAGGCGCGAGGCAAACTCTACCCCACCGTCAGCGGAGTGGCGATGAATCCGGTCGATCACCCGCATGGTGGTGGAAATCATCAGGCCGTACATGGTCCGAACAGCGTTTCCCGAAACGCTCCACCGGGTCAAAAGGTCGGTCACATCGCCCCCAGCCGCACCGGACGCGGCCGAGGCAAGAGGAAGGAGTGATTCTGAATGGCACGACGTAAGAAGAAGGTCATGCGTACACCCAAGGCTGCACGCCGTGCCGCACGCAAGCGTCGCTCGGGTGTCGCAGAACGTCGCAAGAAGGTATTCACCTATCGTGGTTTGACCGTTGATGAACTCAATGAACTTCCAATGTTCGCACCTGAAGATGATCCTGATGCACTTTCTATCGAAGCAATCATGCCAGCTCGCGGACGTCGAAGCATGTCTCGTGGATATGCAGCAGGCATCACCAATGGTGGTTCGAATTTGGACGAAGAACACTTCATCAATCGCCTGCGGGAAAATCCTGGCAAGAAGGTCAAGACCCATTGCCGTTCACTCTACATTCTACCCGAGATGGTCGGCCGAACCGTTGGCATCCATGATGGACGCGCTTTCAAGATGGTCGAAATCTTGCCCGAGATGATTGCGCATGCTCTTGGTGAATACGCACCAACCCGACGCAGTGTAACACACACTGGCCCGGGTGTGGGTGCAACCCGGTCCAGTAAGCACGTGGCCTTGAAGTGAGGTGAAAAGTATGAGTCGAGATCGTACCAAACCCCAATCGGGATACACGCAATTGCTCCAAGGCAGTCGATTGGCGATTGCACGCGCTGTGAACCGCGATATTCACCACAAGCCCTGTTACCAGATTGCACGAGCTGTGAAGGGCATGTATGCTGGTGACGCAGTCGAGTACCTTGAGAAGGTCCGAGATGGGGAAGTCGCCATTCCATACAAGCGCAGAAGCCGCGCAGGAAAGGGCGGCAACACGATGGCCGGACACCGCAAGGGCAAGATGGGTCCTGGCCGTTACCCACGAAACGCATCCATTGCAATCATCAAACTCATCGAGAGCGCCATGGACAACGCACGTCAGCATCACGAAGACATCGATGCGGAAGACATGGTCATCACACACTTGGCCGCTCACCGTGGGCAAGTTGCCAAAGCAATGCGCCCTCGTGCACGCGGGCGCGCGACCCCAAGCAATCACTATCAGGTCAATCTTGAGATATTCCTTGAGGATATGACCGCTGAGGATGATGAAGATGAAGAGGAGGATGATTACTGATGTCACAGAACAGTACCATTCGCAAATTCATCGACCGCAACGTCGAGCGTATGTTGGTCCGCGAGTTCCTCTTGTCCAAGACAGAGCGAGCCGGCTTCGGTGGCCTTCATTTCCAACGCACCCCCGAGGGTACGAAGGTGACCCTTTCCGCAGAGCGCGTGGGCATGGTCATCGGTCGGAAGGGGAAGATCATCAACGAATTGCAGCGTCGTCTTCATGATGATTTCAATATTGATAATCCACGGCTTGAAGTTGCAGAGATTGAGACTCCCGAACTCAATGCTCAGGTGATGGCAAGCAAACTTGCCAGTGCACTTGAGCGCGGCTGGTACTTCCGTCGTGCAGGACACTCCACCCTGCTCAATATCATGGATAAAGGTGCCAAGGGTTGCCTTGTCGTATTGAGTGGGAAACTCACTGGCAGCCGAAATCGAACACAGAAGTTCCAAGCAGGCCACATCAAGTATTGTGGAGACACTGCCATTCAATTCATGGATATTGGGAAATCGGTTTGCGTCAAGAAGCTCGGCACAATCGGTTGTACCGTTGCAATCATGCGTCCAGGTAGTAAACTACCTCATGAGATCCGAATCAAGAATCGACACGAAGTGGGCCTTTCCCCACTTGTTGAGGTCTCCCTCATCAAAGAAGTAAGCGAAGATTTGCCTGAGCCCATTGTCGAAGAGGTTCCTGAGGGAGAAATCCTCGAAGAAGTCATCGAAGAAGATTCCGCTGCTGAAGAAGCCCCTGCTGAGGAGGCAGTTGCTGAAGAGGCAGTTGCTGAAGAGGAGGCCCCTGTTGAAGAGGCAGTTGTTGAAGAGGCAGTTGTTGAAGAGGAAGCCCCTGCAGAAGAATCCACCGAAGAGGAGGCGAGCGAATGAGCCATGCCAAGTCCCGTGATATCGACAAAATGTCGGACGAGGCTCGCGAGGCTCGCTTGCTCGAACTTCGAGAAGAATTGCTCCAGTTGCGCGCACAGCAGGCGCTGGGCGGCTCCGCTTCCAATCTGGGTGCATACAAGGCGACTCGACGCTCGATTGCGCGCCTGTTGACGAAAATGAATGAAACCAAGGAGTGATCATTGAATGGCTGCAATCTGTAATCTGTGTGGACTCCCCGATGAATTGTGTATTTGTCAAGAAATCGCCAAGGAACAACAGAAAGCAATCATCAGTACAGTGCGAAGGAGGTATGGAAAAATGGTGACAATCGTAGAAGGTATCGATGATACCGCAATCGACATCAACCAACTCGCCAAGATTCTGAAGAGTGCATGCGCCAGTGGCGGCACCGTCAAGGGTCGTACAATCGAACTTCAAGGTGAGCACAAGAAGCGTGCCGCTCAGATTCTCAAGAAGAACGGATATCAAGTGGAGGTGCGCTGAATGAGTGACAGTATCCACATGCCATTCCTGGCCCGAAACCTTACGGTCAAGGCCTCCCCCGATACGGACCTAATTGGTCTCTCGGGAATCGTGGTCGGCGAGACACGTCGAACCATCGCTCTGGACATTGCAGGCCAGACCAAGATGCTCGCAAAGAACGTCATCGACTTCACCCTCGACAACGAGGAAGAAGTCATCCAAGGTGCCATGGTGTGTCAGCGACCTGAAGATCGAATTCATCGCAATTACCGGAGGAATTGAACATGAAAAATATTGGTGTATCACCCGTCTGGGGAGATGGTGAGGATCTCACTCCAGCAGGAGAATGGGATGGGGATGAGAACTGCCCATTCTATGGATCTCTGCGTCTGCGTGGACAGATTATCGAAGGGAAGATTGCTAGGATTGGAATGCAGAATGCGATTATCGTCGAGCGTGAACACATCCGTTACATGCAGAAGTTCGAACGCTATGAAAAGCGAACACGTCGCTATGCTGCACATCTTCCTTCTTGTATTGGAGAAGTGAATGTTGGCGACAATGTCCGCATCATGGAATGTCGCCCACTATCCAAGACCGTCACATTCTGTGTCATTGAAACGGAGGCGAGTGTATGAGAGGAATTTCATCCAAGGTGACCCGTGGTCTCCCGACCCAGGCCCGACTCCAGTGTGTTGACAACACCGGTGCCAAGGTTGTCCAACTGATTTCAGTACTCAACATCGGTGGTGTGGCTCGTCGTTACCCCGCTGGTGGTGTGGGTGATTTGATCCGTGTGACTGTCAAGAAGGGTACGCCAGAGACCCGTCGACAGATATTCCACGCAGTCATCATTCGACAGAAGCGCCCATTCCGTCGCCCAGATGGAACTTGGGTACAATTCGAAGACAATGCCTGTGTCATCGTCAACGAGCGCGGAGAAGTTCGCGGCTCGGACATCAAGGGACCTGTGAGCCGCGAAGCTGCGGAACGTTGGCCCCGAATCGCTGCAACGGCGAAGCAAATCGTGTGAGGTGAATAGAATGGTCAGTAAATCCCCCAGCAAGCAGAGAAAGACTGCTGCCAATGCACCTCTACACACCCAACGCAAGCGCCTGCGTGCACGTTGTCTGGATCCAAACTACGCCAGCATTCGAAACGTGACAATCCGCGTTGGTGATGAAGTCGAGATTCGCCGAGGTGACTTCGGTCACCCCAATTCACAGAAAGGCGAGAAGGGCAAGCGCCATGGCGAGGATCGAGGCAAATCGGGTCTTCGAGCCACGGTTGCCAGCGTAGACACGGGTTCAGGCAACATTTTCGTCGAAGGTCTCACACATTCCAAGGCGGATGGAAAGGAAGAGGGGATTCCCGTCCACGCTTCCAACGTTGTTGTCGTCAAGGTCGATGACAGTGACCCCATTCGCTTGAAGAAGTTACAATCACGAAACGGAGGCGATGACCAATGAGTTCCAGCCACATGAAGAGATTGGCCATGCCACGAAGTTGGCCCTTGACTCGCAAGACCGATATCTGGATTTCTCGGCCTCGTCCGAGTGGCCACCCCATTGAGCGATGCATGGCACTCGGTGTTGTGCTTCGCGACGTCCTTGGTGTAGCCCAGTCCATGAGAGAAGCCAAGCGCGCACTGGCGACTCGTCGTATTCTCGTCGATGGTCGTGTGACCACTGACATGCGTCGTGGTGTTGGTGTCATGGATGTCCTTACCGTGGGTGATGACCACTACCGTTGTGTCTTGGACAAGAATGGCAAACTCCGCTATGCTTCGATTTCAGCCAAGGAAGCAGCACACAAGTTGTGCCGCATCGATGGCAAGACCACCGTCAAGGGTGGTGTGACCCAACTCAACCTCCACGACGGCCGCAACATCCTCGTCGATGATGCGAACAAGTACAATACCATGGATTCCCTTGTTCTTGACGTCGGTTCTCAGAAGATTAAGAAGCATCACAAGTTCAAGTCCGGTGCAAACTGCTACCTGATCGGTGGCCGTCACATCGGAAACACCGCGACGATGAGCGAACATGTTGTCAAGCGCTCGAGCAAAGACAACGAGGTTCTCTTCGCCGACTTCGGCACCATTGTTGACCACGTGTTCGTGGTTGGCGATGCCAGCCTACCATTGGATGAGGTGAACGCATGAGTGAAATGAACAATCCAATGCAGACCCCACGGATTACCAAGGTGACCGTGAACATCGGCGTTGGTGAGGGTGGAAATCGCCTTCTATTGGCCGAGCGTGTTCTCGGCTTGATTTCCGGTCTGGACCCTATTCGCACACTGTCCAAGAAGACGAATCGTGACTTGGGGACCCGTGAAGGTGCACCGATTGGATGCAAGGTGACCCTGCGTGGAACCGAGCACGTAGACAAGTTCCTCAAGGACGCCTTCTGGTGCCGTGAGAACACATTGCCCGCTTACAACTGGGATGCTTCAGGCAACCTGTCCTTCGGAATTCGAGACTACACCGATTTCCCTGAGATGAAGTATGATCCTGAGATTGGCATCTTTGGCATGGACGTCAACGTCGTGCTGGAGCGCCCAGGTCATCGTGTCAGCCGTCGTCGTCGTCGCAAGGCACGCGTCGGAATTTCTCATCGCGTAACACGCGAGGAGAGTCTAGAGTGGTTCAAGGGTCGATTTGGCCTGACTGTAGTGGAGGAGTGAATCATGGCACGAGATCACGGAGAGAAAATCGGCCGAACCGTCGGCTGTCGTCGTTGCGGACGCAAGCGAGGGATGATTCGTCGACACGGACTTCGTCTGTGCCGGCAGTGTTTCCGGGATGTAGCCCCCCAGATTGGGTTCAAGAAATTTAGTTGAGGTGATGAAGAGATGCAATTTGATCCCCTGAGTGACGCCTTTGTGCGAATCTACAATGCAGAACAAGCTGGCCATTACGAGGTCTCTCTCGCGCCGGCGAGCAAACTACTCGACAACATGCTGAAGATCATGCAGATGGCCGGATATGTCGGTGAATTCGAACGCGTATCCGATGGTCGTGGTGACGCTTTCCGCGTTGAATTGGTCGGTGCCATCAACCGCTGTGGTGTGATTAAGCCACGACACAGCGTAAAGCGCGCAGAGTTCGACAAGTGGGAATCCCGTTACCTACCAGCACGAGACTTCGGTCTTCTGATTCTGACCACCAATCAAGGTGTGATGCATCACTACGACGCGAAAGAGGAGAAGATTGGTGGCCGTTTGTTGGCCTACATCTATTGAGGTGAGAAAATGGTGAAGATGGATCATATCAAGCATGTCATCGAACTCTCCGAGGGTGTTGGCGGTGCAATTGACGAGGGCACAATCACCCTATCCAAGGATGGAAGTTCCCTTTCGCGTGATTTCATTCACTCCCGTCTCAGTGTTTCGATGAACGATGGCAATCTTGAGGTGTTCTGTGATCTGCCTCGTCGAAAGGAGAAGGCACTCGCAGGGACATGGGCTGCACATCTGCGCAACATGAACAAAGGACTTTCAGAGGGCTTTGAGTATCGATTGAAGGCCGTGTATTCTCACTTCCCGATGTCCCTCAAGGTCGAGGGTTCCACACTTACAATCACCAATCTCTTCGGAGAGCGCGTCCCACGAAAGGCAGAGTTGCCCTGGACGCCCGCTGAAGTGACGGTCAAGGTCGAGAAGAAGACCGAGGTCGTCGTTTTTGGCGCGGACAAAGAGAAGGTCGGACAGACCAGTGCGAACATCGAGCGCGCGTGCCGCATCCGTGGTCGCGATCGACGAGTGTTCCAAGACGGCGTTTACATCGTCCAGAAGGGATGAAGGAGGAATCGGAATGAGTGAATTATCTGACTTGACCGTTGCCCAACTCAAGGAACTTCTGAGGGAAGCAGGCTTGCCTGTCTCTGGAAAGAAAGCCGAACTCATCGTTCGTCTCGAGGAGTCTGACCTCGACAAGTCTGACGACATCGAAGAAGAGATTGAGGATGAAGACGACGATTTCGATGACTACGACGATGAGGAAGACTGGGATGACGAAGAAGAGTACTTCCACGTCGCCAAGCAGAAGCCTGTTCTCGATGAAGCGACCCAGGCTGCATTGGACGCCCGCAAGGCGCAGAAGAAGGTACAGCCCAAGTTCCGTCGACAGGAGTGGTTCCGATACAGCCGTCTCAAACGAACTGGATGGCGCAAGCCCAAGGGTTACCAATCCAGCCAGCGTATGAATCGCAAGTATCGCAGCCCCATGGCTCGCGTAGGATATGGAAAAATCGCATCCGTTCGCAATCTCCACCCATCTGGATTTGAGGAAGTGCTGGTGCACCGACCTGAAGATTTGGATGGCATTGACCCTGCTGTACAAGCCGCCCGTGTGGGCAGCACAGTGGGTGGTCGAAAGCGCGTTTTCATTCACGAGCGCGCAGATGAACTGGGCATCCGTGTCCTCAATCGAAGGAGGGGGATCTGATGCAAATCACGAATCAGAAGAAGATGGCTGCACAGATTCTGAAGTGCGGAGTCAACCGCATTTGGGTGGACCCTCGTTATGTCGATCAGGTCACCACTGCGGTTCAGAAATCCGACATCCGTGAATTGATTGAAGAGGGCCTCATCAAGGCTCGACCCATCCAAGGTACGAGTCGCGTTCGCGCTCGAAAACTCGCTGAACAGCGTGCCAAGGGTCGTCGTCGTGGCCACGGTTCCCGCAAGGGTAGCGCGCGTGCGCGCCTGCCGAAGAAGAATCGTTGGATGCGCACCATCCGCAGTCAGCGTCGCACCCTCAAAGGAATGCGAGAGGATGGTACACTGCAAGCCAACGAATACCGATACTACTACCGTAAGGCGAAGGGCGGTTCCTACCGTTCAATCGCCCACATGAAGGCCAATATGGAAATTGATGGCGTTTCACTGGGAGGTGAGAAGTGATGGCATATGGCAAGCGTCAACGACGCCGATACACGCGTCGATCCACCGGTCAGACTGATTATCATCGCCGCCTCAAGTTGCTTCGAAGTGGCACACCTCGAGCTGTCGTTCGAATCACAAACACACAGGTGATTTGCCAACTTGTATCCTACCAAGAGGATGGTGACCTGATCATCTCTGCAGCAGATGGAAAGGCACTTCGAGGGAAGTATGCATGGCCGACCAAAGCCTCGACAAAGTCGGTCCCTGCCGCTTACTGCACGGGATACGCACTCGCGAAGCAAGTACAGAAGTCCGGTCATGATGAAGCAGTTTTGGACATTGGTTTGGCCGCTTCTACATCTGGAAACCGCGTCTTTGCAGCACTGAAAGGAATGGTCGACGGCGGTCTATCCGTCCCTCACAGCGAGGATATCTTCCCAAGCGAGGAACGTCTCGCT
>CAXEUI010000014.1:0-11003 GCA_963999335.1 uncultured Candidatus Poseidoniales archaeon | reverse complement strand
CAAGCGAAGAAGGATCACTGCCGCGGCCAGAATGACCCCTCCCTGAAATCCTCCGCCTGGACTATCGTGCCCGTGGATAACGACATAGACCGCAAACAGGACCATGAATGGCACGAGCAACCTGCACGCGGTTTCCAGAACGCGGCTTCCGAACGCCGTTTTCATCTCTATCGCCTCGGGGAGGATGCCTCAGTCCGTTGTTTCATCGAGCGCGGTCTCCGCCCCTTCACACTGCGCGCTGACAGAATAACCAGGCACGCAAGACCGGCCGTAAAAATCACTATCAATTCGCCAAACGTGTCGTATCCTTCAACCACGGCGAGCAATATCGCTACACCTGTGACGGCCCACAACAGTGAGGACAGAATCGCAGCATCGGCCGATTCACGCATATCTCGCATCAATCGCTCCAGACGATCTTCTGCGCCCAGTCCCTTGAACAATAGATAGACTCCGACAAGCAATGGCATTGCACCCAGAATCACAATTCCATTTGGTAGAATCATGCCCAACCCCAAAATCATCATGAAGACCGCGATTGGGACCAGAAGCCTTGCTCGCCATCGTGGGTCTTCAATTGCCTTGGCAATGTAGTAGTATGTTCCTTCAATGCCCTTTGATTGACGGACAATAATCTTCTCGACATGATCGATGGAAAGACGACTGGAGAGTATCGGCAGGACCGATTCATCCTCCATCCCGTCAGTGACCAATACCCCTCGATCGGGTTGGAACTCAGCGATGACATCCTCGAATTGTTGGGCGATAATTCGATCCGATTTGATGCCGACGCGCTCATCACCTGTCAGAATGACGATTTCGACCGCATCATTCGGTTCTGCGCTTTCAGCCAAGAGGTCGTGTTGGTGCAGTGCACCGAGGATTGCATTCGTATCGCTTTCCTCCGGATCAGCGATTCCCAAACGGAGTGCAGCGGTGAGAACTTGACGACGTCCTACTACGCTTCCGCGAATGCCCGCTTTCACCCCCAAATCGTTGTCACGATCCACGGTGATGACCAAGGTTCGGACCATCTCGAGTGCCTCCCGCACCCCTAAGGGGGGTGCGAGTGTGTTTTCAAGTGTTGGATTATTTGCCGCAATTAAGCCGTAAAAGTCGATTCAGCCATACAATTGGGACATGTCACCTTGATTGGGCGCGTAGAAGGAATGCCCAATGCAGAGTTGCACATCGGGCACATGACCGCCTGTTCAATCTGTGATTGACGACTGCGACCTTCCTTGCTGGGATCGTAGGAGGGACGGTATCGAGCGGCATCTTGAATGTAGTTTGCAGTCTGTCCAGAGGGTACACTGGGCCCCGATTCTGCTTTCGTGAACTCCGAAGGGACTGAACCTCCACTCTTCCAGGCATTGTAGTGAGCTTCAACCTCAACCGTGCTCATTCGGTGGTCCTTTCCAATTCGGTCGAATGCGAGCATCCGATCGTAGTCATCCATGGCATCGAGTTTGGCCAATACATCTCCCGGCAGCATGTCTCTCATCCCTCTTGCGACATCGATTCGTATTAGCGATTTTCATTCCATGCATTCAGAAAGCATCCCAAGGGGAATCATGGTGAGAGGTGGGGCGTCAATATTTCTTCCAATCGAGACATCAATTCGTCCCCATCTGCATCGATTCCTCTGGCAAATCGAATTGAAATGGAAGTCTTTGCTTCTGTACCGGAATTTCGCACCGCAATCGAGAATGGAAACCCGTTCAGTGTGCCTTCCAGCAACATCAATGCCGCCTCTCCCTCGACTTCGCATCGATCAAGGGATGTTCCACACCATTCTTCTGCAGTCGTTCGAACCAATTCTGAGAGTTCATTCGTGCCCGTCCATCGCTCTCTGACACTCGGTCGAATCGAGATTCGTTTCTTCCAACCACCCTGAAATGCTGGAGCCCCTCCGTCTTTGCTTAGTACTGCTCTAGCGAGAAGGGATGCGAGCAGAGTGGCTGCCCCATCACCGACCAATCCCCATGAATCATCCTGATTGGGGCAAGGTGCAGGCATGACCAGATGTCCAGAATCTTCCGTTCCAATCACCCTTGGATGTTCTGAGGATTTCAGGAATCTTTCATCCGATTCAGGCCACAGTGCAGCAGATAACCAGCGATCACCAACGGCAGTCGTGATGGCAACGTGCTCTCCGAGGCGGGGAAGATCCGCTGTCAGCCCGAGATCACTTTCGATACTGGCCGCCATTTTCCAAGAACCGGACCGTGCAGAAATAGCCGCACGCATGATATCGTCGCACATTCGATCCCCATCGACAATCTGCAATCCATCCGATGTTCCTTCAATGAGCAGACATCTGTCACCATCACCATCAAGAGCGGCTCCAACAATCTGTCCAGATTTCCAGAATGGCATCCCATCGTTGGCTTCCAAACGTTGTGCGACTGTCCAGAGAAGTCGATGAGAGGGGGCTTCCATGAGAAGTTCTTGAATCGACCACCTAGCGGTCGGTGAGAAATCTCCAGCCCCACAATCTTGGTTGATTGGATCCAATCGACTGCTCACCTCAATGCCATCCAATCCACGGCGACTCAACCCCTCTGCGAACCATTCCGTTGCCGCGCCACCAGAACAATCGAGAATCAAACCCTGTGGAGTGACAATATCAATCCAATCCACGGATTCAAAATCTACATTGAAGAGGGATTCAAGAACCTCTAAGCGCATCTTCAGAGCACCACGATATAGGCTCAGTCCATTGATTTCCTCCAATGATTCGGAATTCTCTTCTGGTGCAGCCAAACCGCCGTCCGCCAGTTCCCAAGCGAGTGCAGAAATTCGGTCTTCAGTCTCAGGCATTGATTTGTATCCTTCTGAATCGAAGAATTTCACGCCTGAATCTGTGGCAGGGTTGTGGCTTGCAGTCACCATCATCCCGGCATCTGCTGCACTTGCAAGGACAGCATGATGTAAGCCAGGGGTTGGCAACTCTCCAACCCTGAGTGTGCGACAACCTGCGGCCCTCAATCCTGATTCCAATGCATCGACGAGCTCAGCGTTTCCGTCTCGGCGATCCCAACCGACCATGACCAATGGCGAATCACCCACATCATCGACGAGAAACAATCCAGTGGCTTCTCCGATGATGCGCATCGCACGATTGCTGAGTATTCGTTGTTCAATCAATGCGTTGAGTGCGGCCACATCATCTCCATCGAATGGTTCGATTCTCCCTCGGATGCCATCTGTGCCGTGCAGTCGTGGCCGCATCATCCCAATCACTCTCGCAGTACACTGCCAGACGGATGTCCACCACTCACCATCACATTCGGCCAGACATTACATCCTTGACCCAACACGGTGCCAGGATTGCAGACAGCATTGCATCCAATTTGAACCCCCTCGCCCAAAATCGCACCGAATTTGCGAAGTCCGGTATCAATCCCAAGATTGTGGATTCGAATCTCTCGTCCATCGTTCCGCAGATTCGAGAGTTTACATCCGGCTCCGAGATTGACCGAATTCCCAAGGATGGAATCCCCTACGTAGTTGAAGTGAGGCGCTTTTGCCCCTGGAAGCAGGAGACTGTGCTTGACTTCTGTTGCATGTCCCACCACCGCACCACGGCAGATCCATGAATGGCTGCGAACATAGGCACCATGTCGTACTTCACCAGCGATATAGGACGGCCCTTCGATATGGACACTTGGTCCAATCAACGAACCATCAACGATGTGTACAGGTCCATTCGATTCGTCGATTGTCACTGAAGGATCCAGTCCTCTTTGATTGGATCCAATACCTCGCAGAAGAAATTCCAGTTGCTTCGCAAGGCCACTCATATTCGATTTATCCAGCATCACCCATACTGGTTCATCTTGGGGCATCCTCAACCCAGTCACCCTCCCTCCCGATTCTGACAGAGACGGAAATAGAGCGGCTGCGGTGACGTCCATCAGAGGTCCCACTAGGGACCTCTCCTTAGGTTTTCCAGCCAATGACATCTCAAGAGAGCGGCTTGGGGGCGGCACTGAGGACATCCTGATTGGTTCCTTCCACGTATTGGAGGAAGTTCTCACCGAACATATTGGCCAGATGATCGGCTGTCCGATCGTAATCTGCACCATCGCTCCAAGTATCCCGGGGATTGAGGATTTCATCGGGAACACCTTCGCAGGTCTGAGGGACCTCAAATCCGAACCGAGAATCGGTGACGAATTCTGCATCGTTCAGACTACCATCTAGAGCCGCATTGAGCAATGCTCTGGTCCACTTGATGCGGATGCGCTTACTCTTTCCATAGCCCCCACTCACCCAACCCGTATTGAGCAACCAGCAGCGCGCTCCATGTTCAGCCATCTTTGTTGAGAGAAGATCGGCGTAAACGCTTGGATGGCGTGGCATGAACGGGGCCCCGAAGCAAGCGGAGAATGTCGCTTGAGGTTCGATGATTCCTACTTCAGTTCCGGCCACCTTCGCAGTATATCCTGAAATGAAGTGATAGGCCGCTTGAGAGGGATTCAATCGACTGATTGGGGGCAATACACCGAATGCATCGCAGGTCAGGAAGACCACGTTCTGGGGATGCCCAGCCATCGAATCCATCGTTCGATTTTCGATGTACTCGATCGGATACGACCCTCGTGTGTTCTCCGTGAGCGAATTGTCTGTGAAATCGGGAACACCTTCACTGTCAGTGACGATATTCTCCAAGATTGAACCCGGCATTCGAGTCGTGGCGAAGATTGCCGGTTCATCCTCTTCGGATAGATTGATCAATTTCGCATAGCAACCGCCTTCGAAATTGAATATGCCCTTCGCTGACCATCCATGCTCATCATCACCGACAAGGGCCCGATTCGGGTCTGCAGACAAGGTTGTTTTTCCGGTTCCAGAGAGTCCGAAGAAAATTGCAGTATTGTCTTCGGATGTGTTCGAGGAACAATGCATGGGAAGATGCCCACGTCCCGGCAAGAGATGATTCATGATTGAGAAAATCGATTTCTTGATTTCCCCTGCATATTCAGTCCCACCGATGATGACTGTCCGCTCCTCAAAGGAGATGATGACGAACACATGTGAATTCGTCCCATCGACATCGGGATCCGCGTGAAAATTGGGTGCATGAAGAATGGTGAATTCAGGAACATGCTCCTCAATCTCTGCAATAGACGGACGCACGAACATGTTGCGCGAGAAAGAAGAATGCCATGCATTCTCAGTGATGACGCGAATCGCCAATCGTTCATCTGAGTCCGCCCCAGCGAAGAGATCTTGGACGAAGACATCATCTCGATTGGAGAGATAATCGCGGACCTTGGCACTCAGATTCTCAAACACCTCAGGTGTGGTCGGGACATTGACATCACCCCACCAAATATCTCCAGTGAGGGGATTGGTTTGATCTCCGATTTTGACCACGAATTTATCATTTGGAGAACGACCCGTTCTCTCGCCTGTATCGGCCATCAAAACGCCGTGCGCGGTGAGTTCCCCCTCGTTTCTTCGCAAGGCTGCATCGTACAGTGCTTCCCACTCTAGATTCCAATGAACTTGACCATTCGGATTGAGTCCATGATTGTCTAGGCCATGCCCTCCTCGTCGACCTGCGCAACCGATGACCGGGGGGGCCATATCGGGGCCGCTTCGCTGCCCCTTATAGTGCATTTCGGAAGGTTCGACTAGAGGATTTGGTGCTCACTGCATCGAATCTGGACTCGTTGTATCGCTTTCCATGGTGGGGCGACGCTTATGCGACGCATCCACTGCTTGGTAACATGGCGGAGGATGAGGACGAAGACGACGAGTCACCTTCCGAGGACCGAATCATCGATTCAAAGGCCTTCCAGATGGGTGGTGGGGTTGACCTTGATGCCTTCATGACGCCTGAGGATTTGTCCACTGCAAAACGCCCTGCCTTGATGGGGGGTTCACCCACCGATGCCACCGCTGGCTCCAAACCCGATCATGACTGGGATCAGCCAAAGGATTCTGATGAGGCGATTGGTCAGATATTCGAGGTATTCGATCGAGAATCAGGACCCAAACCAGGGGATATTCTTCCAGATGGAACCGTCTATGAGACTCCTGAACTGGATACAATCACCGAAATTGCTGTCCAAGGCGAACGTCGCCTCCACTGGGCACTCATGGTGACCATGATCGTGGTCTACAGCCTGATTGGTTGGCTTGTCGCCACCGCCCTGAATCCGATGCTTGCAACCGCGGGCCTGATTGGTTTGGCGACATTGGGATTCATCCTTGGAGAGCGCTGGATTCCGGACAAGGGAATGCACATTCTTGGAGTTACATGGGTCATCATTTCGATGAAACTGCTCTATGGACTCGCACTCGATGCACACCATTGGGGCTGGATTGACACACCGCAGCTCGGCGGTTCATTGATTGGATTGGTCGGTGTCAACATTCTGGTCGGATATCGTCACAAACATGATGCGATTATGGCTCAAGCCACACTGGTTTCGCTAGCCCTCGCATCGGCCGCCGGTTCTGTCGGGGGAGAGATGGGTGTTGCAGTCATGATCATGCTTGCAACCATGCTCCTGCATGGATTGGCCTTCCATCGTCAAAGTGGGAATCTTGCCTCACTTGGAATTGCAGCGAGTCATCTCTGGATTGGTTTGCACGCCATTCAATCGGATTCCCTTGAGATTGGCGCACTTGAAATCTTACCGCTGACCGATCCGATGCCATTGTTCCTGCTCGCATTGGCAGTCACATGCATCAATGGATCGATGGCCGCTCGCTTCTCGCGCGCGGACAACTGGTTCAGCAAAGGCATCTCAATCAGTGGCCTTGGAAAGCCCGGGTTGTGGGGTGTTTCAGTCGGCATGGGTATGGTTGGTGCCTTGCTTTTGCTTGCCAGCGGTCGTGACGAAACAGGGTATTCTCTGGGCATTCTCGTTTCTCTTCTCGCCGTTTATGGTGGCTCATATCTGGTGGTCAGAGGTGTCGATGCGATGGAGGTCCTCAAACCGCTCCTCGCTTCGCTTCCAGTGCTGCTAATCGTTCTGGTTGGCCTAGAAGCCGACCTCATCGGTACCACCGTGGTTTCGGGATACGAAGCGTTCGCAGTGCTTGCTGCAATTGTCACGATTGCGATGTTGATTCAGCATCAAGCCAATGTCACAGATCGCGTGCTGTGGCTGGGCAGTTTGGTTCTGATTCTCCTGCTGACCATTCTCATCCCAGCCGAAGCGGTCTCTGAAGGTGGAGATGAGGGACTGTATCTTCTCATCGGCCTGACCACTGTTCACTTGGCCACCGGTGCTCTCGCATTGAAACGGGTTTCTCCCAGCATCGCAGGGGTCACAGTCCTTGCTCCATGGCTGTGGATGTTCGTTCACGCGTTGTGGACCTCATCATTGGAATCATTCTCAGAAGCAAGAGACATTCCAGTCGACGTGTTGATTGTTCTCGAACCGAAATATGTGGCACTGTATCTCACCGTCGCCGCATTGATCCAATATCCAATCAATCTCAAGTTAGGAGATACCGGTGTCAACCTCGCGGGCAAATTGATTGGCGCGACCGAATTGAGTTCACGCCTGCGAGATTCTGGATTGATGCGATTGTGGAATCTCGGGCTTCTCTCAGGTTTGGCGGTCTGGCTCATGTTCATCGATGGTCGCGATGACATCGGGTGGTACACCTTGTTGGGAATTGCCGCGCTCGCGACCGTTCACATTGTCGCTGAAGCACAAGGCCGACATCAGGGCAACCCTCGCATCATCCTGTTCTCTCTGGCCCTAACATTCGCTGTGCTGCAATGGAATTTCGGTGCCGACGCCTTCTGGATAATCTTGCTGACAGGGGCGTCAATGGCCATTCTTCTCTCAAGAGGTTCGGAAGGACCACCTTCGCAATTGCTGAGTTTGACGATGGGCCTGTTGACTCTACAGATTGTGTTGTTTGGACTGGATCACAGCCGACCGATTCCATTGCTTGATCCCGAGCCATTGGATCGAATGCAGACTGGATTCGTGATGTTGCTGGCCACCGGTGGCTTGCTCGCAATCTATCTTCCCAAAGCCCGAAAACTGGAGAAATTGTTGCCCCCCGCAATCGCGGTGGTCTGTTTGTTGAGTGTGCAGATATGGGCTGCTTATGCTGATGACATGCATATTTCGCAATCCGCGCTCGCGATTGCAGTATTCGTGGGCTCTGCAATCTATCTGGCAGCAACAGGTGAGTTGCGAATGGAACTCAAGCAGGTCGGGAAACGCGAAGCTAGGCTGGTAGAACTGCAACGACGTCAAGCACTGGCGACTGCCCTTGAGAAAGGCCAACTTGCTGAAGTCTCAGAGGTCGATCCAAAGTTGCTCACAGAACCGGGCTCATCAGTAGCCTCTACTTCTGCCATGACGATGGCTGAGAAACCTCTCGACATCGCTCAAGGTGGAAATCTGTATCATTTCGCGGACGAGGCATTGGCAGCAAAGGCAACAGAAGACCCCACGGGCGCACTCGCGAAATCTATCTCTCAAGCCATATCTCGAGGTGGCATGAAGATGGCCGATGCCGAACTTTACGCATTGATTGACAAACAGCGCAAGCGTCGTCGTAAATCGGGTTCTCAATACAATTCTGAAGGCCTTGATCTCTTGGTCGGTGACATCCACCATCGCCCCATGATCGTGCTTTCATTCATTGCCGTGACCACCTTTGCAGCATGCGGCTTCGCATGGCTCAATGGTCAACTCAATTCTGGATTGATGCTGATGGTCAGCTTGTTCGCTCTAGCCCTCACGTGGGTGTCGCGACAGCGCGCCAAGATCCACCATCTTCGATTGCCCGACATCAATGGTGTCGAGATGCCATTCTTCGTGACCATGGGCTCGTTAGCGCTCATCTATCTGGTCGGACATTTCGGCCCGCTCGGTAGCAAATTCAATCAGCTCGATCTCTTGGTTCTGACATTCGGTCTCCTTGGCCTTGCGCTCATCTCATTGTATGGCCGAGAAGACCTGCCTTGGAGGATTCCAAGTGCGGTTGAAGCCATCATCACAATGCTGGTGATGTCACGCCTTGCCGGGGCTCTCCTCTTCAATGCTGTTCCATTCCCATTCACGGTCAATCTGCTCGATGATTCGCATGGTCTCATCGATTGGCAATTGCCATGGCTGTTTCACGAAGCCACGCTGCTGGGTTTGGTTCTGGTCTGGGAATGGATTGAAGGCTTCCGTCGAACCAACAGCATGCCAGATCACAGAGGTGCGGCTGGAAGAGGCAGTTTCGCCCTCATGGTCGTCATGATCTCTGCAGGCCCAGCGGGTGTTCTGGCAGGAATTCTCTGCATGAAACGCTCCTTCAATTGGAAACAACCGGCGGGGGTCGCTCTATCTGTTTACGCCATCTTGGGTGGTCTGTTTGCCTTCCTTGCATGGACCCATGACAGCGATTTCCGCGTCGCTCTGCAATGGACCATTTTTGGCGTCGGAGTTGTGATGCTCATGGCCCATGTATACACCATATTTGCTGAGATGCCGAAGTGGACAACAGCATGGCTCTGGAACGCCCATATCATCCTCCCAGTCGGCGTCTTTGCGGTTGCCGGTTGGTCACCATGGCTGGTTGTTTGCGTCTTGGCTCTTTCATTGGCTACTTGGGTGGGTGGAATTCTCCAACTTCGTCGAGGGATGCGTGTCATGGGCGCCTTGGATCTCGTCTTGGCTCTGTCCCTTGCCTTGCTCATTTTGCAGGGCGGCATACTCGAACCGAACATGCTCCTGCTCATGCTGGTTGCACTTGGAATCGAACTGGGTATCGTGGCTTGGCTTGGCACCCGTCACGATATGCAATTGGCTCAAGATTGAGATTCCGTCCCTCTAGAGGGACGGGCGAACGTTCAAACAGGTCGACAGTATAGAGATGGCCGTGAGTGGCTCTTGGATTTCGGATCGACCTGTGTCGGAAGAACACCCTGTTGTACCCATTGGCATCAATGAGATGGCCGTGCCACGCCTTTCCATCCTCGCTAGTTTCGGCACCATTGCGATGTTGTTATTGTCGGCAATTTGGATTGGCTTTGCCACCAATTCCTTCCTTCATCAATTTGAAGATGCCTTTGCGGCAGTCGCTGAGGAAGACATCCAAGTGAATGGTCGTTGGACTTGGGAAGCCACCCTGCTTTTCGATGGCTGTGAAGCTCGCAATGACGCTTGGTCTTGGCCTTCAAATCTAGCAGACCAAGACGACGTATTCTGGTTCCCTGGTGAATTGTTGTGTATTTGGGAACATCAGGGCGAAGGCGATTATGCTCATCTGGCCATCCACAATGTCGACGATGAACGTGAACTCCCGCTCTCAATCGAGGTGAATCACGCGGCAATCTCACTCGATGGTGACGGACAGAGCATCGTGACATCCATCGCTGCCGGAGACGCCGTTGTCATTCCTCTTCGACTTGAGACCATGGTCGAAGAGGCCGAATTCACCATTGAAGTGATTCACGTCTCTCTGCCGTCTGCCAAAGTCAGTTTGGATGTAGAGATGTTTTCCGATGGTTCGGATCGGGATCGGCACGCAAGGAACGAGAGAATGAATGTCGCATACACTGTTTGGGATGCAGATACAGATCAGCAATTGGATTCAGGCACCCTTCCCGCCACAGCGGGAGATGATCCAATGTGCAACATTCCCCCACCCGGGCCCTGTTACATCGAAGGATTCAGTTGGGGTTTGGTTGGTCTGGACGCGGATTTACTCGATTCGGCCACCCTTACAGGAACCACACACACGATTCTCCTCCCTCCCGATCTAGCATATGGAGACCGTAACGGTCACGAGTTACAAGATTCATGGTTGCGATTCGAATTGGAATTAGAGCAACTACTCGTCTGAACTGGTTAGCGAAAGGGAAATGTCGAAGAACGCGTTGCTCGCTGCATGGTGGACATCCAACCGGTCGTGATGGTGCCGGATGAAAACGCGAGGGCATATGCAGAATCCACCGCGCCCGCGCGCGAGGAACCACAAGCCCCTCCACTCCATGCAACGGATGAAATGCGTCGTTTGGC
>CAXEUI010000013.1:0-11288 GCA_963999335.1 uncultured Candidatus Poseidoniales archaeon | reverse complement strand
CATCCACGCCGTGTGGTCTAGCTATATCGTATGCGTCACTTTGGTTGAGTTCGCACAAACCCAGTCCTTTTCATATCACTCTCATTTGACCAAAGTCCTGTGCCTCGGCGAGTTGATTGCTGTCGACTTTCGCCGCCCCATTCGTTGACACCTGTCTGGGCCATTTGCTACTCTCGAACCACTCGCCAGAAGGCGTAGCGAGGATGCGTGATGATCCTGGTGACGGGGTCGACGGGCTTCGTGGGACGGCGGGTGGTGGAGGCACTTACGGTCGCCGGATACTCAGTCCGCGCCCTAGTCCACACGCCGTCCCGCGCATCTGTGCTTTCGCCCTACGATGCGGAGATAGTCAGTGGCGACGTCCTCGACCCTCAGTCCCTGTCTCGCGCTTGCGACGGCGTTGGGACCGTAGTCCATCTGGTGGCCGTGCTCCGCGAGAGCGGCAGCCAGACCTATCGGTGGGTCAACTACGAAGGGACCAGAAATCTGCTGGAGTCCGCCGCTTCGGCCGGTGTCAAACGCATCATTTATGCGAGTGCGATCGGGGCTAGCTCGGACCCGGCCATCCCATACCTGCACTCGCGATGGATGGCCGAGCAAGAGGTGGCCCACAGTCCGATTCCGCAGACCACTATCCGGTTCTCACTCGGTTTTGGCGAGGGCGACGAGTTCATTAACGTCATGGCAGCCCAAGTCAAGCTGTCACCCGTAGTACCCGTGGCGGGCGACGGCAGAACCAGGTTCCAGCCCATCGCCGCAGAGGATGTTGCCCGATGTCTTGTGGCAGCATATAAAAACGACGATACGACTGGCCGGACGATTGAGGCCGGCGGGCCGGCGTACTTCACCTACGAGGAGATACTGGACCTGATAGTCGAGACTTTGGGCGTAACGGCGGTAAAGGTCCACGTTCCCGTGCCGGTGTTGAGGCCCGTAGTCGCGGTGCTGGAGGCTCTCGTGCCCAGGCCGCCCGTTACACGCCAGCAGCTTAGGATGCTCAATCTGGACTACACCGCGGACCTGGACGGGGTCCAGACCGTCTTCGGTTTCATGCCGCGTCCTATGGTCGGTAACATCGGCTACATATCCAGGATCGGCCTTGGCGATGCGGTGAAAATCAACATGCGGGTTTTCGAAAAGTGTTGGAAGGGTTGCATGGTGTTGGCGTCTCCGCAGTCAATGCCGTATCCGAGTGGCTCAAAATGAGCATTCAACGCGATGGGAAGTTGTACGAGCAGACCTATGTGCGAGGTGATCCTCAAGGCATCCTCGAAGTCGTGGGTGAAAGCAGTTCGACAGGGACTGCAATTTCTTTCAAACCTGATAGGGAGATTTTCACCACGATTACAGATTTTGATTATGACACCCTCAATACCCGACTCAGAGAGACCGCGTTCCTCAATGCCGGACTCAAGATCACGATTGTCGACCAACGTGGAAAAAAGCCCGAGGTTGTTGAGCACCAATATGAGGGAGGACTCTCAGAATTCGTCAGACAATTGAACGAACGTCGCAATCCGATTCACCCTGATGTCATCCACATCAAGGGGATGCGTGAGATTGAAGATGGAGAGATCCATATTGAAATGGCCATGCAATGGTCGG
The DNA here is from genome assembly GCA_963999335.1 of uncultured Candidatus Poseidoniales archaeon. Lineage (GTDB taxonomy): Archaea > Thermoplasmatota > Poseidoniia > Poseidoniales > Thalassarchaeaceae > MGIIb-P. Next base: position 9,683 of record CAXEUI010000013.1, on the reverse strand, counting down.
ATGCATACAATGAGGTCATCCAATGCTATACCAACATCATTCGCAATCGCGATGGAGGCACACACCTCTCGGGGCTGCGAAGTGCACTTACGGGTTCCTTGAATCGCTATGCGAAGAGTCGCAATCTTCTCAAGAATGTCGACAAACTCTCTGGCGATGATGTCCGTGAAGGAATCGCTGTGGTCCTCAGCGTCAAACACCCGGACCCTTCGTTCTCAAGCCAGACCAAGGACAAGTTGGTTTCCAACGAAGTTGCAGGAATCGTGGAGAGCATCGTGAATGAGAAACTCGGCGAACACTTCGAAGAGAACCCCTCGGTCGCGAAGATTGTCATCGACAAGGCGGTTCTCGCCAGCAAAGCTCGTGATGCGGCCCGCAAGGCCCGTGACCTCACCCGCAGGAAGGGTGTACTCGAGGGCGGAGGTTTGCCCGGCAAACTGGCAGATTGCCAGAGCCGAAATCCCGAAGAGTGTGAGATCTACATCGTGGAGGGCGATTCTGCAGGTGGCTCTGCCAAGACAGGGCGGGATCGACGCACACAAGCGATATTGCCGCTGCGTGGGAAGATTCTCAATGTTGAACGGCAACTTCGCAATCAAGCCAAGGTGTATCAGAACAACGAGATTCAAACGATGATCAAGGCGTTTGGGGCCGGGGTTGGAAACCCACCCGAACTGGCAGAGGGTGAAGAATCCTTAGCCGAATCTGAAACCTATTTCGATGTGGAGAAACTCCGGTATGGAAAAATCATCATCATGACAGATGCCGATGTGGATGGCGCCCACATCCGTACGCTGATCCTCACATTCATCTGGCGGTTCATGCGACCTGCCATCGAAGCTGGAAATGTATTCATTGCTCAGCCACCACTCTACATGGTGACGCGGGGTCGAACCTCCAAATATGCGTACACGGATGCCGAAAGGGATGCGATTATCGAAGAGTTCCGCGGGGACAACCCCGATACGAAGATTGGCATTCAACGCTACAAGGGTCTGGGTGAGATGAATCCGGACCAATTGTGGACAACGACCATGGATCCGGTCAACCGAACCTTGCTGAAGGTCACAGCGAACAACTTCAGTGATGAGGGTGAAACCTCGGCACTCTTTGAGACGTTGATGGGTGACGATGTGCCTGACCGTCGCGCGTTCATCGAACTGCATGCGGCGGAAGCCGATGTGGATGTGTGAGGTGGTTGAATGGCTGATGAGGAATTGCCCCCCAATCCGGTGGACAACCAGGTCCGTCATACCGTTGACGATGAGATGCGGACATCGTACATCAACTACGCCATGTCAGTCATTATCGGGCGCGCCTTGCCCGAAGTGAGAGACGGATTGAAACCCGTCCATCGACGTGTGCTCTTCGGGATGCATGAAGCTGGACACACCTCTGACCGTTCATATTCCAAATCGGCCCGCTCAGTGGGTGAAGTCATGGGTAAATTCCACCCTCACGGTGACCAATCGATTTACGACACAATGGTCCGCATGGCACAGGATTTCAGCTTGCGATATCCGTTGGTCGATGGCCAAGGGAACTTCGGCAGTATCGACGGAGACCCGCCCGCCGCCATGCGATACACCGAGAGTCGACTGGATCGATTGGCCAAGCATATGCTCGAGGATATCAAGAAGGATACAGTCAATTTCCAACCGAATTTTGACGATTCGGAACAAGAACCTGAGGTCCTGCCGGCTAGATTGCCCAACCTGCTTCTCAATGGGAGTGATGGAATCGCTGTGGGCATGGCCACAAAAATTCCACCACACAACCTCCCGGAGGTTGCCTCTGCAGTTCACCTGCACGTCGAACGAATCTTGGAGGAAGGGGAGGAAAATGGCGACCCCGAAAACCCGCCAAGTATCGATGTGGGTGAATATATGCAGCATCTGAAAGGTCCTGATTTCCCCACAGGCGCCACCATTCACGGCATCGATGGCATTCGCGACATGTACGAAACTGGACATGGACGATTCCATGTTCGCTCCGACTGTGAGGTGTTTGATGATGACAAAGGAAAGCGCATTGTCGTACATCAGATACCATACCAAGTGAAGAAAGCGGGAATGCTTGTAGGAATTGCGGAACTTGTGAGAAAGGAAACCGTGAAGGGAATCAGAGACATTCGAGATGAGTCGAACAAAGAAGGAATTCGTGTTGTCATCGAAATCAAACAGAATGCGGATCCCCACGCAGTATTGAATCAACTGTATCGTTCCAGTCGGTTGCAGGAGTCATACTCTGCGAACATGATGGGAATCATCAACAAGGAACCCGTTCAACTGACGCTGCCAGTCATGCTCCATGCATACGTCCGCCATCGTGAAGAAGTCATCCGCCGGCGAACACAGTTCGACCTGGCCAAGGCAGAAGCGCGGGCACATGTCCTTGAAGGGCTGGTCAAGGCGCAGAAACGAATCGACGATGTCGTGGCTGCGGGCAAGGGTGCCGACAGTCGTGAGCATTTCGAACAGATTCTGCGCGGTGAAGCCAAATTCGGCAAGATTCGTAAATTCAACTTCTCCGAGCCGCAGGCCAAGGCAATCGCCGAGCGTCGTCTCTATCAGCTCTCGAAGATGGACACCCAAAAGGTGGACGATGAATTCAATCAACTCAAAGTCTCAATCAAAGAATACAACGCCATTCTGAGGAGTCGACAACGTCAATTGGAGATTCTGTTGAGTGAATTGGACGATATGGTCGAGAAGCATGGGGATGAGCGTCGAACACACATCGACCCCATGCCACTCTCAATGGACAGAGAGGATCTGGTCGAAGAGCGCGCAATCGTCATCTCTCTCTCCGAAGACAATTACATCCGCCACCTGCCTGTTGAAGCATTCCGTCTACAGAATCGTGGTGGAAAGGGCCTCAAAGGCGTCACCACGAAAGATGAGGATTTCCCGAAATCCATCCTCACCTGCTTCAGCAAGGATCGCCTTCTCATCTTCACCGACCAAGGACGAGTCTACGGGCTCAAGGCGTGGGAAACACCTCAAGGCAGCCGTCAGAGTCGAGGAAGCCATATTCGCAACTTGATTGAGCGGTTGCGAGAAGATGAAAAGCTCGTGACCATTCTCCCGATTTCCAAAGAACTTCAAGAAAACCCCGATGGGCATTACCTCATCTTTGCCACACGCGAAGGAATTGTGAAACGCTCCAAGTTAGGAGACTATACACGCATCAATCGAAATGGGAAATATGCGCTGAAATTCAAGACGGAGACTGATACCCTCGTCACCGTCCGCGAAGCCACAGATGAGGATCATGTCGTGATGGTGTCAAAATTCGGACGGGCCTGCCGATTCAAACCGAGTCAAACAAAAGAAAATCCCGACGGGTCAATCGGATTCACCGTCAAGGTCCAAGGACGGGTGACCGGCGGTGTGCGTGGAATGAACCTCAAGAATGGTGACGAAGTTGTCGGCATGATTGCCACGTCGAACGAGGAGACACACGTACTGACCCTTTCTAAATTCGGCATGGCAAAGCGAAGCGTTCTCGGCGATGGTGAAATGCACAACGTCCTCGACGACAAAGGCGAGAAGGTCTGGGACGACCGGACCGGGAAATACAAACTAGAACGCGATGGTTATCGAAAAACCAACCGGGGTGCAAACGGAGTCACCACCATGAAACTCAATGCAGAACATGGCGATGAAATCGTTCGCGTCCACACCATCCCTGATCTCGGTGATCAACTCTTCCTCTTGACTGGAAAAGGCATGATGATTCGAGTCCGTGCCGACCAAACCAAAGAGACGACCGGTAAGGTGACCAAGGGCACTCGAGTGATGGAATTGCGTGACCGTGAAAAAGGTGGGTTCTTGGATGAAATCATCTTCTCAGCCCGTCTGCCATCTGTACTCATTGATGAAGAGGATGCTGAGCCTGAAGCCGAGCTCGTGGTTGATGGCGAGGAAGAGTGAGCAAACCGCTCGCCTTAAATGAAAAATGCGGGTGCAGCGGCTGCTGCGACGTTCGCATAGCCTGGCCATCGCGCTGGATTGCTAATCCAGTGGGTTCTACCCGCGGGAGTTCAAATCTCCCACGTCGCGCCATCTAATCGAAGAAGTCCTCGAGATCGTCCGCGAACTCATCGTCATCCGCAAATCGATCAGCACGGGCGCGCTTTCGCTTGACCTTGACCTTCTGTTCCTTGTATTTGTTGATGAGCATTGGAATGAGGAGGAGATTCATCACCATCAGGCCAACGCAAACAACGGTTGCTTGCTGGAAGCGACCCGCGTTGATGTCATCCAACAAACGACCATACCACGGAGAGGGGCCGACACCCGGCAGGGATGGGGGTTCAGGTTCGGGAGGAGGTGGGGGGGCAAGGTGGTAATCCCAGAACATATCATCGACATTGACCCCGATTGCATTGTCTTCGCGGACGAGGTAGTCGCTGTTTCCAACCTCATCAAAGGGAATCAGGACATAATAGTAGAATTGTTCAACTTTGATTGCCTCTCGCAAGCCACTTTCAGTTTCGTTGAACCAAGATTCTTCTCCAGGTTCACCCTGTAATTCAACTTGGAGAGGCTCCATGTAAGTGACAATGTCCACCACGATTTGAGTGCGATATAGATTCCAAGTGAGGGGGCCTTGATCGTCAACTTCCGGCCATGTCCAACTCACATGTACGTTGTGTAACTTTGTGTCATTGTTGAAAGTCACCGAAGCACTCATGTCTTCGACGATGGTTTCAGGATTTGAATTGTCAACACACACTTGATCAACAACCATGCGCTCAGTCACCGGATTCCATACAGCATTGGTGACGTTTCCAAAGCGCCATTCGGTTACGCCCGCCCGAGTGTGTGACATCACAAGGTACGACAAGCAAGTGTCTTGCTCCCAGAAATTGGGGTCTTGCCAAGATGTGGAGGAAACAGGAATATCGAGAATCTCATAACCAGACGTCGCTGAGTTGAACTGGGACTGAGTGTCGTATGGATAACTGAAACGGAATGTGTCCTTGCGGAAAATTCTCCATCCACCGAAATATGGATTCTCAGTATCTCCTTCATTATCCCACGTGATCTGAACTTGCCCATCCATCTGTAGAACAATCGTCAGATTCGCCGGATTGACGTCGACCGGGTCGAGCACTCCAATGATCATGAAGGTACCACCTGTATCTTCAGTCGTCATCATCTGTAGGGAACCATTCTCAAGGACGGTGAAGGAATCGCCACCCACCAATTCTTCTGCGATCGTACTGGACCAATTGGACAAGCGCAACAACTCAACGGTGGATCGATTGATTGCAGGCGGCAGGAAACTATCCAAATGTAACCAAGCTTCGATGCTATCAACATCGATCTCAACTCCGTATGGGGAATCCATTGAGAGATTGAACAGCACCAAAGGCTCCTTGCCCTTGTTGTATGCCGCTGGATAAAAGACGCCAGGGGGAGGCAGTTGCGGTTCATCAAAGATGAGTTCCATCGAATAGGTTGAGATGGAAACACCACCAGTCACATGTGGCAACGACTGAAGTTCAACGCGATTGAGGATTCGAATCGGTTGAGTCGCAATTTCAAGGTTGCCTGCTTCATCTTCAACGTAAACCGACAGAAGCCATTCACCCATGGGCAGTGTGATGTTGGTGACTGCACCGTAACCCAGAATTTCCAAGAAATTCATCCTCCATGTGTAATTCAATGGCATCGGTGCTTGAGGATCAACGCCAGACACAGCTAGAATATTCTGGCCTGTTTCATACACATCAAAGGGCGTTGGATTCGCAATGGTGGGGTTGATAGCACCAAAATCAACAATGATGGCTTGCTCGAACCAGTTGTCGCTCGGCAATGAATCGATGTGCCCGTCGGTTGTGCTAATCGAGGCATTCAGCGTGAAAACACCAGTGGTGGAAAAGTCGAAATCGCAGAGAATCTCTTCTCCAGGTGTCAAACTAACGTTGCATGAAAAGGGACCGTCGACAAATTCGAAAGTCAGGAGATCATACAGATTGACTTCAACTCGTGCGTCAGCCGTCACCCAACCGATATTTCCGGATACCACACGAATGGATTGTTCACCATAGGGGAATTTAATCAGATACTGCCCATTCTGTTGTACGTATGTGGTCGCCCCACGCGCGGGAACAACCTCTCGAATCCACAGATCTGTCGTGTCGTTCACCGTGAGATCAAAGACAATCATGTCATTGAAACCATTCGGGTCTAGGAATGTTCCATTCACGCCGGCCCGAACTTCAAAATCTCCAGCATAGGGAGCGATGATATCAGGCAGAGGGAGGAGTGCTGAATAGAAGGTGCCACCGTAACCACTCAATTCCTGACTGTCTTCTGCAACTAGAATTTCAGAGGCCGTCATTTCAACCGTGAAACACAGCGTTCCATTTTCTAGATTGGTGTTGTATTGTTGGGTTTGAAAGGTACCATCGCCGGTGAACGCCCAATTCTCAGTGAACACTTCACTCCCATTCCAAGTGGTGGTCACAAGCACGTTGTGTTCAGACCCGAACTGGGAGCCGACCACGGCGATGTTCCCTATAAGCAACGTTGATGTGTTTGTGAGGGTCACTTCAATATCAAAGGGTGTAAAATACGAACTCGAAATGGAATCGTAATGGGTCACCGTGTGGATGATGATTTCACCACCCATCCCCCAAGTTCCAGTGAAATTCATATCCCAATCCACACAATCCTGCGATTCGGCCACCAGTGGATTGATCAAATGCATGGACCATTCAGTGAAAAAATTCTGTGATTCCGGCCAAGAACGACTCTGGACATCGAGATTGGCAGGGATGGCAACGTTGCTGTTGTAGACCTGAGTGGTATCCACATCATGCCCATTCGCAATCAGATCGACTAGGGTTTCTTCAATCGTAATCGTATATCGGAGGTGGTCATTGCTGGGAACATTGTCTGCCGCAGAAAAGTGGAACATGACGGTGAATATCCCAGAATACGTCGAAATATCTCCAGAATCGAGGAACCAGAGGAAGGTATAGAAGGTGACAACGGCGGAATCGCCATCGACTCCGGATCGATTCAAATTGGGTGACTGGGCAAATCCTTCTTTGAGAATGTGTGGAGTGGGGCAAACCGCCAACTGAGTATAATCGCCGCCACAAATCTCAAGTTCGATATTTCGGGCGTCAGCATTGAGGTTATACTGATTTTCGACAACGATTTGGGGCGTCCAATCAAGAACATCAGAGTCGTCAAAATGAACGTCTGGTGTCGGTTCAATGGCTGAAATAATGGCCACATCGTCACTGCTTATACTGGCCTGAACAGGGGTTGCAAACGCAGCGAAGGAACTCAAAATCATGAGTAAAACAAGACCGCTGGCACGGTGTCGGTTCCGCGCCCTACGGGCGCGCTGCAGTGAACCCATTGGACCCACCACCACAAACGGCCCGTTTATACCCCTCGGCGAACCGACACGCCACGAAAAGGATTGTAGCAGGGTTCAAAACGGGCCACAGGGTTGATGGATGCGGTCTTCATGGGAGTTTGATGATGCGAGGCGGGAACTCGGTCGCCAACGCACGAAAAGTGCGTGATGAGGAGGGGGTGACCGCGGTGGTTGAGTTTCTCTCAGCATTCGTCCTGTTTCTGGTCATCGTCAGCGCATTTCTTGCCCTCAGTCAATTGAAACTCGGGAGCAATGTCGCGGAGGTGGATCGACTTGATCAGATGGCCATTGACGGGCTTGAAAGGCTCACCGATTCAAAGGGGCACGTCGTCCTGAGAAATGCGGGTATCCGAGATACGGCGAATGCGACCGATGATTGGCAGATTTACAACGCAAGTTTGTTGCTGACAGCAGATTTGCTGCCCGCAATCGGGGATGGTGCTGGACATCTGGACATGAGTCGGATTTCAGCGCTTGGAAATGTCACCGAGGATCGCCTCATCCATGGACTTGGGATTGACGAAGGATTGAGTCTCAATCTGACAATCATCGTGGTGCAGAGCAGTGATGAAGCGCAGAATGGAGAGATTGTCTTCTCCGATGGTTCTTCGCGCTCAGCGGCAACCCGTGGTGCCACCGCCAGCCGAATCATGCATCTCGATGATGATAAGGTGCGAGTGACGCTGGAAGTTCACAATGCAGGTCGCGAACCTTCGGGACTGCGAATCACTGAATTCATGGCCGATCCGTTGAATGGGCCCCCTGAATGGGTCGAACTTGAAAATCCGGATGGATTTGCCATGAATCTCTCTGGTTGGAGTCTTTCACGACCGGGGGCCTTCGAATTGATTCAAGATGGAGCACTGGCTGCAGGACAGCGATTGATCTGCACCGGAAATGCTGTCACCCAGTACAATCCGAACAATGCCATGATGATTGATATGGCCTCATCAGGTGTCCTGGGAACAGGTACGATTGATGCGTTGGCAACTGAGGGTGATACCATCAAACTGAGTTGGACACGCCCCGGAACCGTACTCACGCAAGATGTGGTGGTTGTGACTTGGGACAGCTCTTGGAATATCCAAGCCAATCATTCGATGACATACAATCTGGGTGGTTCACCGAGCAGTTCAACGAACTGGACGGCCGTGGATGGTGGCACGCCCGGTTGGTGAAGAAGCGCGATAGTCAAGCCGTTTCGGCACCGTTCAGTCAATCGGCTTATCTACGGGCTGTGGAATCGGGCACTGTTCCCATGATGCCAACCCCCCAGTATGAGCGTGACAGGTGTGTCACTGGAATCGCTGGATTGGATGAGATTCTACGTGGCGGGATTCCCTACGGTTCAACCGTTCTGGTTGCAGGAACCTGTGGTTCTGGAAAGACCACGATGTGTATGGAATTCTTGGTGAATGGAGCGGAGAATGGGGAGGCTTGTGCTCATTTCTCAGCCACGGAACCCTCAGTGAAGCTTCTGGAGAACGTCCGCCAATTCGATTTCTTCGACATGCGTTTGGTCGATCGGGGGCTGATCAATGTCTTTGACATGGACGTTCTGTTCTCTTGGCTGGGAATGACGAAATCAACCTTCGAACTGTCGGATATCGATGCGATGGTGAAAGCGATTACGGACATTGTCAATACAATCGGTGTGACGCGTTTGGTGATTGATTCAGTGACGACACTGTGCTACAAGATTCCAAGCGAACAACTCATCCGCGATTTCCTGTTCAAACTCGGAAAGACCCTTTCCACGCTGGGCTGCACTGCACTGCTGGTGTCTGAGATTACATCTTCAGGTGCCAAAGCGTACTGGTCGTCCTTCGGTGTCGAGGAAGCAATTCTTGATGGAATCATCGTTCTCGGTGATGTCGAACGAATGGGTCATCTGCTGCGATTCATTCAGGTTGTGAAGATGCGGGGTGCATCCCACGCACGCGCGAAGTACGCGATTGAACTGACTCCCAAAGGCGTCATGCTCACACCGATGTTGAAGTGGGGTGCTGTGAATGATTGAGTTGGATCAGGGGGTGGCTCAACAATTGGCTGAAGAGGTCACGCCGTCTTCGGCCATACAAGTCCGAGTCGGGACCAGCAATTCGGAACTCATCATCGCCTCAATTTTGCAACCATTGATTCAAGGTTTTGAGATGCGGGGCGTCTACATCTGTGCATCTAGAAGTGCCACTGAGATCATTCAGACATTGGAGCGGATTGGGGTCGATTCAACTGGAGTTCAGTTCATTGATACCGTTTCAAGTGGTTTCATCGGC
>CAXEUI010000012.1:0-11394 GCA_963999335.1 uncultured Candidatus Poseidoniales archaeon | reverse complement strand
CCCATGTACAATCGATTGTAAGGGACAGTATCACTGGTCGCGTGCAATAATTGAGGGCTCGCAAAATCGTTTGAAGCATGTAATTCCGTCGCGACCATGTCGTCCATCGTGCCGATGACCGACTTTCCAGCATAGAGGCCTTCGCGTTGACCTCCCACGAACCATGGTTTGGAAGCGGCACGGAGATTGTCGTAAGAGGTGTAATCGACAACCAAGTCACGAATCACATCGTATGCCGAAACCGGCTCGATTCGAATACGGGCGCCATCCCCCTTGTCTCGTGCAACATCGCAGAGTCGAGTCAATCCTGGCAGCACTAGGCGCCCATTGACACAAACACCGGTTGTAGGATCATCTGCAGCACCGTCTCGGAATGTCAGCGTCCCATCCTGTGTTGCCTTCAGGGTTCGCAGCAAATCGAGGACACTGTGGTGCCCGGGCACAGCGCAGGCCCAAGCATCGACACCCGTTTCGCCAGAATCGGCATTGTATCGGAAGATGCTCGCGACCAATTGAATCTCGGGCATGGCCACAGTTGCGACATCACCACTCCCGCCCGCTGCGGTATCGCCGGCAGCATGGGCTGCCATCTCGGCTACGAGATCTTCGTGGAATGAGCCAGAGTCGTCCACGCAGGCGATTCGGGACAAAGCTTCGGTCATCCAAGCAGCAGCGGGGACATCATAATCCACATCGCAATCCACACGGTCGTGAATGCGAGTTCCGCCTATCTTCTCAAGGACCTCATCCCATTCCTTGCCGGATTGGCAGAAGAATTCGTAGGAAGTGTCACCTAGTGCACAGACTGAGAAATGAGTGTTCGAGAGTATCTTGGCCGAACCCTTGGCTTCATTGAATAGTTCCTCAGCATTGTCTGGCTGTTCACCTTCTCCCCATGTAGAGCAGACGATGAGAACGCGTTTCATGCCAGATATGCTGCCCAAATCGAAACCGTCCATGTCATGAACGTGGCCAACCAAGCCATAGGCGGCAGCTTTCTTGGAAATGAGGGTGCAGAGACCTTCAGAGTTGCCAGATTGACTGCCGAAGAGAATGTGTAAATCTCGATCTCCAGCCATGACACCGTCCAATCCACCATCGCCTGCGGCTTCAACGGGGGCGGCTTCAACAGGGGTCGCAGGTGAGGGTTCAACTTCCTCTACGACTACAACCGGAGTCTCGTCTGCAGGGGGTTCTTCACCACCAGCGACTTCGTAGATGATGACATCGACTGGACAAGCTTCAGCGGCCTCGATGATGTCATCCCCCCATTCGCTCGGATTCACACCATCGAGAATGACACAGGTGTCATCTTCGACGTGGAAGACCTCTGGGCAAATGTTTTCGCAAGCATCACAGACGATGCAGCCCTCATCAATCCAGACCTTGACGACCGAACTCATGCAGTGAACACCACACCAGCCCTACGGGCTGAATGGTCGGTCCACCAGAATTCGATTCTTCAACCTATGGGGGTGAAAGAGACCTGCGAGTCGCTCAGAAGCCCATGCCGCCGCCCATGTCCATCCCGCTCATGTCAGGCATGGCTCCATTGGCACTTGAACGGCTTGAAATGACATCGTCGATTCGTAGAATCATGACTGCGGTCTCTGTTGCGGATTGAATCGCTTGGTCGACCACACGGACCGGTTCGAGAACATTGGCTGCTCTCATATCCATGACACCGCCTTCAAAGACATTGACACCAAAGGTGGACTTGCCCTCTGCGTGGGCCTTTCGAAGTTCGATAATCGTATTCACGGGATCCAGGCCAGCATTCTCTGCCAGCGTTCTTGGAATCACTTCAAGCGCGCCTGCAAATGCCTCAATGGCCATCTGTTCGCGGCCTCCGATGCCTTCTGCATACGCCCGCAAATCCCGGGAAAGGGAGGCTAGAACAGAACCGCCTCCAGTCAGGATGGCGCCATCTTCACGGGCGACACTGACCACGCCGATTGCATCGTCAAATGCGCGTCGAATCTCGTCGACGACGTGCTCTGTCCCACCACGAAGCAATACACTGACGCTCTTGGCATCTGGACAGCCCGTCACGAAGACCATGTCGGACTCTCCAATCTTGCGCTCGTCGACCTTGGCGGCTTCACCCAAGTCTTCACTGCTCAAATCGTCGATATTGGTGACGATTCGAGCGCCCGTCGCCTTGGCCAAGGCCTCCATATCGGATTTCTTGGCGCGACGAATAGCGAACAGACCGGCCTTGGACATGTAGTGCTGTGCAAGTTCATCGATGCCCTTCTGACAAATGACGACATTGGCTCCAGCAGATTGAATCTTTTCGACCAAACTTCGAAGGTAATTCTCTTCCTCATCGAGGAATTGAGCCAACATACTGGGATCTGTAATCTGTATCTTCGCATCGACCTCGGTCTTTTTCACTTCAATGGCGGAATTGATGAGGGCGATTTTGGCGTCGGCGACGCTGCGAGGCATGCCACTGTGAACGCGTTCCTTGTCCAAGATGATGCCATCGACCAAGGTGCTGTCTCGAATGGAACCACCCTGCTTCTTCTCGACCTTGATATCGTCGAGGTCAACAATGGTCTCCCCATCTTCTACGCGTGCGACAGCCTGGACAGCATCAACCGAGATGTCAGCGAGGAATGCCTTGACGGCGCCCGCAGATTTACCGGTAAGTGCGGTCTTGGCGACCTCGTGAAGGGTTGATTCGTCAGCATCAATGGCGTGACTGTCGAGAAGTTCGACCGCCCTGTCAGCAGCCAGACGGAATCCTTCGCAGATGACGGTTGGATGAACGTTCTGATCGATGAGGTCCTCACTTCGCTTGAGCAATTCACCCGCCAAGACAACAGCGGTCGTTGTCCCATCGTAGCAATGTTGCTCTTGGGTCTTGGCGACCTCAATGATCATCTTGGCTGCTGGTTCAACGATATCCATTTCCTTGAGAATCGTTGCGCCGTCGTTTGTGATAACGACATCGCCCATGCTATCGACGAGCATCTTGTCCATGCCTTTGGGCCCCAATGTGGTCCGAACAGCATCAGCGACGGCCTTTGCAGCTGCGATGTTGTTGCTTTGAGCACTCCTTCCGCGTGTGCGGTTGGTTCCTTCCTTGAGGATAAATATCGGCTGTTGTCCACCATACATTTTCGATTCCCACCTATCGTTACGCCCCTATGGGGCGACCTGCCCACCAAGGAGGTCTTCATAAAGGCGCCGAGAAGAATCACGCACCGCCTTGGCGGCGGAGATACTCCTCTCCGTAGTGTTCCCACTGCTCCATGGTCCAGCCTTCAGGCAGTCCTGTGGCCGGCAATGGAGGGCCAGATGAGGCCGACGCCGGTTCAGGTGCTTCTGAAGGAGGTGGTGGGGTGGCCATCACCGGCTGCGCGAAGAGCTCCTGTGTGCCTCCGTACATCGAATTGGCCGTTGTGTCTGCACTGGGCAGGGTGGGTGCATCTGGGAGTGTCGGGGCGTCAGGCAAGCCCAAACTCGATTCGTATCCACCCAGAGACGAAATTTCGTCTTCATGCTCTGTGGACATGAGAATCTTCACCAATACGACTCCGAGCGCTAGAATCAGTATGATTCCAATGGCCCAAGTGACAATATTCTTGGCAAGAGCACCAAAACCCGATTCATCAGAAGATTCGACAGACACATACTTGTCTGCTGTGAAATCCATCGAAATCTCCGTGTTGTCATCGGTTGCATCGACCTTCAGAGTTGCAGTGAAAATCATGGAGTCTTGATTGAAATTCAGTAGATTTTGCTCGGTGACATACACTTCGATACTGATAATTCGCTTGGCATCAGGTGCGAGTTCGAATTGGCGATCGGCAGTGACCACACGAACAGATTTCAAATTCCATACCGCATCATCATCAACAGTGACACTGAGGTGAATCTCTTGATTCGCATTGGGGTGCTGATTGTGAACTTCCACAGACAGGAAATGTGGACCGGGTTCAGTGATGTGAATCAATGGTCCGTTTGTCAATCGAATCCAACCCAGAGAACCGACCTGGAAATTGGCGACCCCGGATGCAGATACGGTCTGTCCATCCTCAAGACCCTTGACGCTGGTCGCCGTCACAGTCAGTTCCTTCATGCCGAATGTCCCCTCTGTGAATGAGTAACTCAAAGTGACATTGGTGGAGGTCTGTGGTTCGATGTAGATGGTACGACCATCCGTGGCACCATTCGAGATCTCAGCGACCACACCGTCATCCAGCCCCAATCCGATGTTGAAAGCGTCAATCCCATTGCCATGGTTGAAGATCTCAAAATTCATCGTGCGGGCTTCCACACCCGCTGAAAATGACTGCCCCGTGAGATCCTTGTCTTCGACTTCAACGATGTATGTCGTTGGAACTTCAAGAGTGAATTGTCCACTGGCACTGTAAGTAGAATCTGTCTGTGATGTAGCCGTCACCGTAATTGGGTAGAAATTCGGCATCAGACCCTCTGGCATCTGCATGATGACTGTGATGTCGACCTCTTGACCAAACGGTTCAATCGGTTCAGTGACCTGCGTTGCCATAGAAGCGCCGATGTGCCAATCTGCATTGAGATTCAGGTTGAAGATCTCAGGCGCGTTCCCATCATTTCGGATGGTGACCGACATGGTTCGAAGATTGCCATCTGCCAATGCGGTCATGGAAGATTCATAGGCGGTGACCTTGGCATCCTGTACCGCTGGAATATCAATGTAAATTCGCTCCACAGATTGGGCATTCGCTGGAGCGACACCCTGCACGAACAAGGAAATCTCAACCATCCCTGGTGGATTCTGTTCGGGCGCGTGGAAACGGGCCGTGATGAATTGCTCCTCTCCCTTGGCAAGGGTCATCTGCATCAACTGCGTTTCATTGCCATCATCGTCCCAATCTTCGTACCATTGGAGGTTGGGTGCACCCCAAAGTGTGCTATCGAAGTAGGCGCCTAACGTCCAATCCGCCATCTGATTGCCCGTGTTCTTGACCTTCACCTGTACATCGCCTATGGCACCGGGCTCCAGTGTCAATGCTGGATATGCGGGGGATACCTGGTCTAGACGAACTGAGAACGAAGAGGAGATTGAGACGGGAAGAGTCATCTCTGCCATGGTTTGGCTGTTGAAATCGTCTGTGAATGAAATCGTCCAATTGAGGGTCTCTACGTTCGCGCCTTCGGGTACGGTGAGATTGACCCAGAACTCTGTGGATGTCTCACCATCCAGCGGATTCAAGGCGACGTAATTGTCGTGATCAAGCATGTTGTCGCTGTCGATTCGAAGCGGGTATGTGTTCATCCACGACTGATTGGAGACCTCGGTGTAGATATTGAGGTTGACCTCTCTGTATCCATTGTTGGTGAGTTGGCAATACAAGGAAGGGGGGTTGGGGTCTGCTGGAATCACCACATAGGCGTTGGGCAGAGGATCATCACAGTCGAGGGTGATGGTGTATTCGGGGACCACTTCGACGGCGAACAGGACGAAATCATCGATGTGAATTCCTGAGTTCGCGCCTGAATCATCGGCAATCTTTGAGTAAGATATCTGGTAAGCATTGTCGTCATGAACATCGGTCATGTTGTAGATGACCTGAGTCCAATCATTCTCAGCTGAAGAGATTCCCGCCTGAGTCAGGTTGAGTTCTTCAATGTCGGAGGGCTGCATGCCCCTCAGAATCTCCATCGCCATCTCGTCACCTGAAGCCATCGACCCCCAGGCTTGAGTGGCCCAATGGACTGAACGATAATCCGAATCGATGAGAGTGATCCAACAGAAGGCGTAGCCCGTTTGCTGAAAGACATCGTTGTCAATTTGACCATACCCAAATCCATGACCGGAGTCATCACAACTTCCACTGTTCGGAATCCAACCCCACTTCAGCATGTCCACTGTGTTTGAGGCATAATTTCCACCACCCGGATCTGAGATGCGCCAATGTCTGGAACCCGCCGCGGCAGAGGAATTGTCTGTTCTCCAATCCGTACCTCCTCCATACAGGGTGTAGGACTCTCGATCGGTGTAGGATACAGGAAGCCAGAGGGGTACATTCGCAGCCAGAGATTGCAATGTTCTCTCCATCGCATCGTGCCACAGCGCAATTGGAACCTGCTCTTCGTAGATGTTGTTCGATTCTGCATCGGGATTCTCCAACCCCGAGACGGCGGTTTGAATCGTTCCACGGAAGATGATGCCGCCATGCAGAGTCCCATCAGGATCGACGATGCTGTGTGCAGCATCGGGTGTCCACTCAATGATTTGAACATCCTGCTGACCACCGGCCAGAGAGAGATTGAAGGTCCAAGTTTCCATCACGAAGCCAATCGGATGAATGGCCTCCAAAGTTCCGATGGCGTCGACCGAGGAGAATCCTGTTCCGGCATTCTTGAAGGTGATATTCGCCGCATATCGTGTGCCTCGGAGGAGGTAATCCATGGTCTCACCTCCCGGTTGGATCCACGTCTGAGCGGCGTCAGTTGAGTTGCCGACAGAGATGTCAACAATCGTCACATCGATTAGATCTCGACCGGAAGTGTCCTGATCGACTGCAAGCGATGATAGTTCAGCCTGAGG
Organism: uncultured Candidatus Poseidoniales archaeon; assembly: GCA_963999335.1. Taxonomy (GTDB): domain Archaea; phylum Thermoplasmatota; class Poseidoniia; order Poseidoniales; family Thalassarchaeaceae; genus MGIIb-P. The sequence continues at coordinate 4,847 of CAXEUI010000012.1, read as the reverse complement.
AACCAGTATCGGAGCGATGGAGGAAAAACACAGAACGAGGAACATCAGGGTGGTTTGGCCATTCCTCATCGCAATCAACAACTTCGCCAATGGCGAGCCAGTCTTAAGGTTGGTTGAACCCTGTCTAAGACAGGGTCAACCGTTTCGGCCAAATCAAGACGTCGGGCCAATCGCATTCTCAAGGACCTTTTCTGCCGACACACTCTTGATACCCAGAGGGGCCAACACTGCTGTTGTCACTGGGAAAAAGTACGCTGATTGAGCGGATGTGGCTGACCATTGTGGTCGGCCTACAGGTGTTCGTTGCACCGATTCTAGCATTTACGGCCACTTACATTCTGGACGTTGATTGGGACACATACACGTTTTCCTTGCAGATTAATCTGCTTCCATGGATTATCAGTGCCGCGATGATGTATGGAGTCATCTCGTTGATCCTTGGTCTGGCCGTGGGTGGATACATGCCGACTCGGGTGGCTAATGCTGGAGGATGGAGGCCCGTATTGGGATTGACACGACGGCTTCGAGATGCTGATCTCGTCGATCGGGCGCGCCTCAATCTAATCCAATCTCCATATGGAAAAGTGACGCGAATCGTTTATCAAGAAGTCAGGGTCAATGGTCGACCTTTACTTGAGGTCCATGGGGGTTTGCAACTGCTTGCAGCACCCCTGCAGATTGTCCTCATTCTGCTGCCTCTTCTGGTCTTGAGATTTGTTCCCGGAGAATGGTTGCAAGATCGACGGTTGCTCGAACTGGCCTTGTTGGTATATCTGTCCGGTCTGGTCATCGGACTTCGCCTGTATCCCAAGATTGCCTCAAAGGTGGTAGGGGTCGCCGCAATTGCCAGACGGATTCTGGTCGATCGCACCAAACTAGGTTGGCTGTTGCCTGTCTTGCTGTTGTGGGGGATTGAGCGATTCATCGTGCATATTGCCTTCCAAGGATTGGGGCTTGATTATGGGCGCTGGCAGGATATGGAACTTGAACGAGGATTCCTGAATGCCATCCTGCCAGTTGATGTTGAAATCCCTGAATCCAGTTTCCTCGACCTGTTGGTTGCCCTGTCTCTTCTACCGATGGCGATTTTCACCACGATGGCGGTACTGGGCGGAGGGGAACAGGATCCACCCAAATGGTTCATCGGCAGTGAGGAAGAATGGGTCAAATTGGATGGGGACGAGGAAGATGCCGTCGGACTACCGGCTCCCGGCCAGACCACGGAGGGCACGGGTACTGATGTCCATGAAATCGATGAGACGTCTGAAGAGGAAGAGGAGGATGAATCATTCCTCTTCGATGACCTTGCCGAGCAACTCGACGCCTTGACCGACGACTGAATACTGCATCGACGGGAAGGCCGAACGGCCATCCATCAACAGAATGCGGAGCGATCCCACCAATCGCCCATCCGAGCGAATTCGACCTAGGTCCGGCCGAGGCATATTCATCGCCACGCTACGACAGTGACGACACCGGATGGCGCGAACTTCCCATTGCAACAATTGACGTTTGCAGCAAACTGTTTCGGGTTCACGCAGATTGTTGATGTTTTGAATGAGTGAAAGAGGAAGAATACCGAATCCACGGTTCATGTCTTGTGGAATCACCCGCGAAATGGCAAACCAAGCCACACCGGTAACCATGCCTAGAGCGAAGGGCTCCGGTGATGACTTGAGGACAAAGAGACCCAGAATGAATGGCATCGCGGCGACGAGCCAACACATCGCGTGTACGCGACGCATGAGCAACAGTCTCTGAATCAGAGGAATGCCGATTGGAATAGGATCAGGATGTGGAGTGAGATTCCGCTCCAAATTCAGGAAACGCGTGAAGAACAGCAGAGGAAGACGAGGGAGAATCATCCCAATGAGAAAACCCACGATGAGACGGGTCAAATTGGCACCCAGAGACATTGGCCCACCTCAGGCACCATCTCGGAGTTTGTTGAGAACGGCCGCGACCATGTCCATCCCGCGGGAAATGTCCTCGCGCCCAATTGTATACGCAAATCGAAGATGACCCTCGCCAGATTCGCCGAATGCAGAGCCAGGAGAGCAAAGAACACCACCTTTGAGCAATTCGATGGCGACTTCCTCGGAATTCATCCCGGGGACTTCGACCTTGGGAAAAACATAGAATGCACCTTCGGGAACATGGCAAGAGACACCGGGCATGGCATTCAGACGCTCACAGATGAGGTCGCGGCGTGCTTGGAATTCCCGCGTCATCTGAGCTGGATAATCATAGGCATCCTCAAAAGCCGATAAAACGGCGTACTGCATTGCATCATTGCTACAGGCTGTCACGTAATATTGCAACTTGACGAGTTGCTGCATGGCCTCGAGATTGGTCGAAAGAATGTATCCGATTCGCCAACCGGTCATGGCGAAGGTCTTGGAAAATGAATTGACCAACAGATGCTTGTTGTATCCCGTACCGAGGAACGATACGTGTTCTGAACCGTAGATGATGCGATCGTACACTTCATCGCTGATAATCCACAGATCGTGTCGGCGTGCGAAATCCAACAATTCATCGCGTTGCTCGACCGTGAGGGTCGCTCCCGTAGGATTGCTGGGGAAATTGTACAGAATCACCTTCGTATTCTCATCGACCAAGGTTTCCAAGGTGTCGATTTGTGGGACGAATTCATGTTCGAACAGACAGGGATAGAATCGAGGTTCAGCTCCACACAAGGTCGCATCAGGAGCATACAATGGGAAATAGGGCTCAGGCAGCAGGATGTTGTCACCAGGATTGAGGGTGGCCAGAGAACAGCAGAGCAGTGCATTGGTCCCACTCATTGTCATGCACACATTGCGCTCGTCGAGACCCGGTTGGGTGGAAGCCCAATCTTCCGCAATCCGCTTGCGAAGCGCGGGGAGACCGGCAGTGGTGGTGTATTTGTTGTGGCCATCTCGCATGGCCCGGCACATTGCATCGATGGCCTCAGTGGGTGGTTGGAAATCGGGCTCGCCCAATCCGAAGGATATGACATTGTCACCGGCCATATCGAACATCTTACGCACACCGGTCGGCTCTATCGCCAGTACGCGGTCGGAAAAGCCGGCCATGGTCGGCCGCAACAGCCTCCTACCCTTAAGCGGTTTGAGTCGTTAGTCGTTCAATCAACTCGGCTTTATTTCCGGAAACAGAAAAACCCTGTTCAGACAACCGTTTCTTCAGTTCAGCAACGGTCAGGGCGGTGAAGTCTTCCTCAGACAGAAGTTCTGCCTCAAAAATCTCCTCATCATCACCCTGCATTGCAGAACCCTGTCTCATCATGATGAAGCCAATGAGGGCTCCGAAGATTGCGATGAGAGCAACGCTGCCACCGATGAGGAGCACCATGGACAATCCACTGGTGGAGGAGGATGCGCTGCCTGTGACTTGGACAAGGACAGGCAGAGATTGCTGGGCACCACGGATGGCACGAATCTCAACGGTCTGTTCACCCGATGGTACGCTGGACAGATCCAGAGCGACGGTCCAGTTGAACGGAGTCAGGGGGCCAAGTTCCTCTGGAACCGCCTCGTAGGTGGCTTCATTCCAAGCACCGTCACCGATGCGGAACTGAACGGCTGCCAAGACATCCGATTGAGTCCATGCATGTCCTGTGATGATGACTTTTCCACCTTCATTGGTGACGTTCAACAAGTGATTCTGAATGGTCCAGTCGATGCTTGAACTCTGGTTTGTCTCGGCCAGATGTAGGGCGAGTTCGACGGCGGCACGAGCATCGACCATGCCGTAACCGAAGTCGCGATTCCAGTAGGGGTCGACATCCGGGTTGGAGGCGGGGCCTCTGCGTTCGGCAGTTTGCTTGAGGACTTCCTTGATTGCCATCGGATTGAGATTCGGGTCCGCTTCAATGACCAGAGCGATGACGCCTGTGACTGAGGGGGTTGCATAGGAGGTTCCCGAGCCTCGTCCAGTGTAGGTGTTCTGACTGGCATCTCCACCCAAGAAATTACTGCAGCCCCCACTGGTCACACAGCCTTCAGCCTGAACGATATTGGTCCCTGGCGCGGATATTTCGGGTTTCAGTTCGTTGACGGGATTGCCATCCCCATTGTCTCTTCGCTCACCACGTGAAGAGTAACTGGCAATCGTGTCGTCACTCCGATCGATGGTGTTCTTGTCATCGGTTGCACCCACAGTGACTGAAAGCGAAGAGGAGCCCATACCGGACAAACCATCGTTGTCAGGCCCATCATTTCCGGCGGCTACGCTGACGGTCACACCTGCTTCGGTAGCGTCGTCGAGAATGCGGCTGTGCATGTCGGTCCCGTCGCTGCCTCCACTCTCATGGCTGGTAATGCCCCAAGACAACGAGATGATGTCGATGCCATGCATGGACTCGTTCACACCGGGCCAAGCAGTGTCACTATTGTCGATAATCCACTGAATGCCGTTCATCGCAGATTCATAGAATTCCTGCGGAATGAGATAGTTCTCAAAGGGCCCGGCACCCACATCGGTGCCGATGCGCACATCGACCAATGTCGCGTTGGGTGCACTGCCATAATAGTCGGATTGTGTCCCATCTGCTTCCAATCCGGTCGCAGATGCCATGCCCATACAGGCAGTGCCATGCTGATTTCCATCATCAGGGTCAAAGGAGCCATCGGTTTGACGGCCACCAGCCAGTACGCACGCTGGGTCGCTGTGCATGTAACAGACCGCATCGTATCCAGCGATGTGCTTGCCTTCCAATCCGGGATGTTCACTGTCCACACCCGTATCGGTCAGCGCGATATTGACGCCATAGCCAGATACCCCCAATTGCCATGCACTCTCAGGATATTCGGTGGAATTACGGGCTTTGACTGCGGGCGTCTGGA